>NZ_RBMB01000043.1:0-17507 GCF_003989485.1 Kocuria sp. HSID17590
TCCGCTGGGCTGCTCGGTCCGGCGCCGCAGGGGCGCGGGACCCGCACCATGGTCACAATGCCCTCCGAGGCGGCCACGGACGCGGGTCTCGCCCGACGCCTGGTGGCGGCCGGCATGGACGTGGCGCGGATCAACTGCGCGCACGACGGCCCGGAGCAGTGGGCGCGCATGGTCGAGCACCTGCGGGCCGCGGCCGCGGAGCAGGACCGGGACCTGCGCATTGCGATGGACCTCGCCGGGCCCAAGGTTCGCACGGGGCCGCTGCAGCCCGGCCCGCGCGTGGCCAGGATCAAGCCGCAGCGCGACGCCACCGGTCACGTGGTGCGCCCGGCGCGGCTGTGGCTCGGGACCCCCGCACCCGTGGACGACGGCGTGGCCTGCGTTCCCGTGGAACCTGCCGCCTGGCTCGCCGAGCGCCAGCCGGGGGACCGTCTCCACCTGCGGGACGCCAGGGACTCCGGACGCACCCTGCGCGTGGTGCAGACCCACGAGGGTGGTGTACTCGTGGAGTTCTCCAAGACCGTCTACTTCGCCACCGGCCTGGCGCTGACCTCCCGGGACGGCTCCGAGGCCGAGCTCGGGGAGCTGGCGGAGACGGAGCAGCGCGTGCGCCTGCGCGCGGGGGAGACCCTGCGCCTGCTCAACACCTCTGAACCCGTCCCGGTCACCCCGGAGGGGCCCGCGAGCATTGGCTGCACCCTGCCCGAGGCGTTCCGCGACGCCCGGGTGGGGCACCGGGTGCTGCTCGACGACGGCAAGATGGGCGGCGTCGTCAGGGCCGTGGGACCCGGGACGATGGACGTGGAGATCACCCGGGCCGCGCCCGGCGGCAGCAGACTCGCGGCGGAGAAGGGCATCAACTTCCCGGACACCGACCTCCGCATCCCCTCCCTGACGGCGCAGGACCGGGAGGACCTGCGCTTCGTGGCCCGCCACGCGGACATCGTGAACATGTCCTTCGTGCGCCGGGCGCAGGACGTGGCCGACCTCCTGGCCGAACTGGATGCGCTGGACGCCCACGGCCTGGACGTGACCCTGAAGATCGAGACCGTGGGCGGTTTCGAGCAGCTGCCCATGATGCTGCTGGAAGCCATGCGCTGGGAGGACTGCGGGGTGATGATCGCGCGCGGAGACCTCGCGGTGGAGACCGGATTCGAGCGGATGGCGGAGGTCCAGGAGGAGATCCTGTGGCTGTGCGAGGCCGCGCACGTGCCGGTCGTGTGGGCCACCCAGGTGCTCGAGAGCCTCGCGAAGAAGGGGGTCCCCTCCCGCGCCGAGATCACCGACGCCGCCCAGGGCCAGCGCGCGGAGTGCGTGATGCTCAACAAGGGGCCCGTTCGTGGTCGAGGCGGTCCGGACCCTGGTCTCGGTGCTGGAGCGGATGTCCGGGCACGCCTCCAAGAAGACGGACCTGCTGCGGGCGCTCCACGCGTGGGCCGGTTTCGTGCGCTGAGCGAACTGCGCCCCGCGCAGTGCTCAGGGCGCTGTGGAATAGTGGACGTGATGTTCTCGGCGGGATCCGCCGGGCAATGACTACCCGTGTCGAGGAGTGGACGTCGATGGGCCAGAATCCCCTGAACAAGGCATTTGACAAGAACGGCAAGCTCAAGCCCGGGGTGAACAAGTTCTTGGACCACGCGCTGCGCATCCAGCAGCCCTGGGTGGTCAAGATGCTCAAGCACGAGCGCCGGCAGCACCCGGACGCGACGCCCGAGGAGATTGCCCGGCGCGCCCAGAAGTTCTACGTCCGTTCGGTGACCATGGGCGGTGGGGCCGTGGGCGCGACCGCCGCCGTCCCCGGGATCGGAACCATCGCGTCCCTCGGGCTCTCCTCGGTTGCCGTGGCCGGCTACCTCGAGGCCACGGCGCTCTACGCGCAGGCCATCGCGGAGCTGCACGGCATCGAGCCCCGCGACGAGCAGCAGAACCGGACCATGATCATGGCCCTGATGCTCGGGGAGGACGGCAGCGCGCTGATGGGCCAGCTGCTCGCCAGCTCCTCCACGAGCAAGAACCTCACGGGCAAGTGGGGTCTCATGATGGGCAAGTCCCCCGCAGACTCCAAGAAGTTCGACATGGGCCGGACTATCCGCGACATGTTCGTCAAGCGGTTCCTCGCCCGCCAGACCGGCGCCGTGCTGGGCCGTGCCCTTCCCTTCGGCCTCGGCGCCGTGGTGGGTGGCGGTGCCAACCTCGCGATGGCACGTCAGGTGATCAAGGCCACCGACGAGGCCTTCGGGGGGTTCCCCGCCACGTTCCCGGCCAACCTGGAGGTGCAGGAGCGCGCCGAGAAGTTCGGGGACGGCACCACGGCGTCAGATCAGCAGGCTCTGGACTCCGGGCGCAAGGACCGCAAGAAGCGCAAGTAGTGCGGGACTGAACCTGCACGGTCTGCTGAGCCTGCACGGCTGGCTGAACCTGCGCGGCCTGCTGGACAGGCACGGCCTGCTGAACGTGCACGGTGCCCGGGACGGTCTCGACCTCCCGGGGCACCGTGCTGTCCGGGGCGGGGGTCTCCGGGGCTGAGTCCCTCTGGAGCTCGGTTCCTCCGGGGCCGTGAGACGGGGATCGGGGCACGACCGCGGGGCGCCTGCCCGGGGCCCGACCTCGGGGCACCCGCTCGGCGCAGCGGCGTCGTCGGCCCGTTCGACACGGCACCCCGTGCGGCTCGTACGCTGGGACGCGTGGCACACGCACCTCTCCCGGCTTCCGCACCCCCGCTCCTGTACGCGCACCGCGGCTCCTCCGAGAGCTATCCGGAACTGACCCGGGCCGCCTTCGTCGAGGCGCTGGCGGACGGGGCGGACGGCGTGGAGTGCGACGTCCACCTCACGAGCGACGGGCACCTGGTCCTGCACCACGACGACCAGCTGGGGCGTACCTCGGACGGCCGTGGCGCGCTCGCCGACCACACGCTCGAGCAGCTGCGGGCGCTGGACTACACGTCCTGGAAGGGCGTGGGGATCCCGGCCACCCACGGCCTCGCCCACGAGCAGCTGATGTCCCTGGACGAGCTGCTGGACCTCCTTCTGGCCGCCGGCCGGCCCGTGGGGCTCGCGGTGGAGACGAAGCACCCCAGCCCCCGCGGCCAGGGCCTCGAGGAAGCGCTGCTCGCGCTCCTCGAACGCCGCGGCTGGGACCCCTGCACGGGGTGGCTCGGCAGCGTCCGGGTCTCGATCATGAGCTTCGACGCCGACGCCGTGCGTCACCTCCTGGAGCGGGTCGCACCGCAGAACGTGTGCCAGCTGCTGGACGAGGACTCCGGGGCGCAGGCGCGGGAGAACCTCTCGGCCGGGCCGCTCGCCGGGCCCGGAATCGCCTTCGTGCGGTCCCACACGGCCGAGGTGGAGCAGTGGCTGCGTGACGGAGCGGTGCTGCGCGTGTGGACCGTGGACACCGTCGAGGACACACGGGTGTGCCTGAGTCTGGGGGTCCAGCAGATCACCACGAACGTGCCGCGCACCGTGAGGGCGCGGCTCACGGCGGATCAGGCGCCGAACTCGTCCACGAGCTGCTCCGCCAGGCCCGTGTAGCCGCCGGGGGTGAGCTCGCTCAGACGCTGAGCGGTCGCCTCCGAGAGGCCCAGTCCCGCGATGAACTCGCGCATGCGCTCGGCGTCCACGCGGTGTCCCCGGGTGAGCTCCTTGAGCCGTTCGTAGGGGTTGTCCATGCCCTCGCGCCCGGCGATCGCCTCGGCGCGCATGGCGGTCTGGACGGCCTCGCCGAGCACTTCCCAGTTGCCGTCGAGGTCCGCGGCCAGGGTCTCCTCGGCCACGTCCAGGCGGTCCAGGCCCTTCACCACGTTGGAGATGGCCAGCAGGGAGTGGCCGAACGCCACCCCGATGTTGCGCTGGGACGAGGAGTCCGTGAGGTCGCGCTGCCACCGTGAGGTCACGAGCGTGGCGGCGAGGGTGTCCAGCAGCGAGCACGAGATCTCGGCGTTGGCCTCGGCGTTCTCGAAGCGGATGGGGTTGACCTTGTGCGGCATGGTCGAGGAACCGGTGGCGCCCTCCACCGGGATCTGCTGGAAGTAGCCGATCGAGATGTAGGACCACGCGTCCGTGCACAGGTTGTGCAGGATCCGGTTGAACCGGGAGAGGTCTGCGTAGAGCTCCGCCTGCCAGTCGTGGGACTCGATCTGCGTGGTCAGCGGGTTCCACGTGAGCCCGAGGCCCGTGACGAAGGTCCGGGAGACCTCCGACCAGTCGGTGTCTGGCGCGGCGGCGGTGTGGGCCGCAAAGGTTCCCGTGGCACCGTTGATCTTCCCCAGGAACTCGGTGCCCTCGATGCGCCGCAGCTGCCGTTCGAGGCGGTGGGCGAAGACGGCGAGCTCCTTGCCCAGGGTGGTGGGGGTGGCCGGCTGGCCGTGCGTGTGGGAGAGCATGGGAGTGGCCTTCGCGTCGCGGGCCATCTGCCAGACCGCCGCCACGAGACCGCGGGCCGCGGGCAGCCACGCCTGCTCCACGGCGTCCTTCACGCCCAGTGCGTAGGAGAGGTTGTTGATGTCCTCGGACGTGCACGCGAAGTGCACGAGCGGGGTCAGGTGCTCCAGACCGAGCTCCGGCAGCCGACGGCCGATGTAGTACTCCACGGCCTTCACATCGTGCACGGTCACGGCCTCGAGCTCGGCGAGCTCGGCCACGGAGGCGGCGTCGAAGGACGTGACCAGGGCGCGCAGGCCGGACTTCTGCTCCTCGGTCAGGGGCTCCAGGCCCGGCAGGGCGCGCTGCTCGCACAGGTGGATGAACCACTCGACCTCCACGTGCACCCGCTCGCGGTTCAGCGCCGCCTCCGAGAGGAAGTCCACCAACACGGCGGTCTGCGGACGGTAGCGGCCGTCCAGCGGCCCCAGCGCGATGGCGGGTTCCTGCTGGCCCAGGGCCACTCGTCCGGACGGGAGGGTCTGCGCGGTGTTCGACATGGCCCTCATTCTTCCATGCCGGTCCCGCGCGCTGCCGCGGCGAGCGCCCTCCACAGCCACGTTCCGCGGCCGCCGGGCCCTCCGCCCGCGCACACGGTCCGGTCGCCGCCCGGGCCGACCCGGCGCGGTTCCTAGCCTGGGTCCGTGGCGCCGCCCGGATCCGCGGCCGGCGCCGGAAAGGAACCGCTCATGACACCCCTCGCGAGCTCGGCGCCGCCCGGTGCGAGTCCCTGGGCCCTCTCCGGCCTGGTCCACGAACGGCTGCACGGTCTGGCCGCCCGGTACGACGCCGCCGCGGAACACCTCGAGGCCCTCGCCTCCCGGTGCGCGGAGCTCGCACGCGCGGAGGGCTGGACCGGGCCGGGCTCGCGCGCCTTCGCGGCGCGGGCGCAGCGCCACGCCCAGGACACACGGGGCCAGGCGGAGCAGTGCCGCGAGGTGGCCGAGCTCGTGCGGCAGACGGCGAGCATGCTCGGCCAGCGGGTCCAGGAGGTGGAATCGGTCCTGGAGCTCGGCGGGCCCCTCACCGGCGCGCTCACCGCGGTGCTCGGACCCGTGGCACTGGGCGTGGGATGGGGCGCTGGACCGGGCCCGGGGCTCGGAGCCGCGGCGTGAGCGCCCGACTGGTCACCCGCATGCCGGCACAGGACGGCACACGGCCCGCCGCCGTGGCGGGGCCCGGAACGGACACCGGCTCCGGCGCCGCCCTCACCTCTGCTCCCGCTGCGGCACCGGAGATGGCCGCGGGCGTGACCGAGGTGCACGGAACGGCCGAGGACCTCCAGGG
The DNA here is from genome assembly GCF_003989485.1 of Kocuria sp. HSID17590. Taxonomy (NCBI): domain Bacteria; kingdom Bacillati; phylum Actinomycetota; class Actinomycetes; order Micrococcales; family Micrococcaceae; genus Kocuria; species Kocuria sp. HSID17590. Next base: position 5,709 of record NZ_RBMB01000043.1, read on the forward strand.
CGTGCTCTTCGCCGGGGGCACGGGGCCACGCCCCGCGGCGGAGGGTTTCGAGGACGCCGACGCCGTGGCGGCGGCCGTGGAGGGGGCGGCCACGAGCATGGAGGTCTCCGGCGGCGTCGTCGGGACCGGAGCCGACGGCGCGGGCGGTGTGCGGGTGGACACCACCGTGGTCGCGGCGCTCGCCGATGCCCTCTCCGGCGTTGCCGTGGACCTGGGCTTCGCGCTCGCGGGCATGGCGCCCCTGGCCGTCGAGCTGGAGCTGTGGTCGCTGAGCGGACAGCCCCAGGCGGCGCACGCCACCGCGCTCGCGGGGCTGGTGGCGATGGACCTGCTGGGCGTGGTCGAGGAGGTGGCGGCAACCGGGGGCAGGCTGCTGCTCGCCCAGCTGCGGTACGCGACCCTGGAGGACGCACTCACCGGGGCGTTCTCGCGTGCCGCGTTGGAGACGCCGCTGGGTGCCGTGGGCAGCTCCGTGGTGCGCGAGGTGTCCCGCACCGCGGAGGACGTGGACGTCGCACTCGCCCGGGCGGGGATCGACTCGCCCGAGGAGTTCGGCCGCAAGGTCGAGTTCACGGCGTTCGGCATCATCGTGCGGGGCGGCGGCCCCCGCGGCACGGATGCCCTGATCCGGGGTATCGGGCTGGACGACATCGCGGACGCCGCGCTGCGCGTCCCCCTCGGCGGGACAGGGGACGGGACGGGTGACGACGACGCCCCCGCGTCCGGAACGGGAGCTGGGCGTGCGCCGTCGTCGGGCGGCGTGACGCTGGGCCAGTACCTGCGGTCCCGGGCCGTCGAGATGCTGAGTGCGTACGGGCACCCGGAAGGGACCGTGAACGACGCAGCGGACGGGACGGCAGGTGGGGCCGCGGGCACAGGGGAGAAGGACGTCCTCGCGGCCGCCGGCGGGATCCTGGCGCCGGTGGTGGCCGCCCTGATGCTGGATGCCCCGGGCGTCACGCGCTGGTACACCGCGTGGCGCACCGGGCGGCGGCTGCGCCCGGCAGAGGTCGCGGAGCGCGCCGTCACGCACAACCTGCGGCCCTGGCTCACCGCACAGGCGCTGCGCCCCGCCACCCGGGAGGTGTTCACCGGGCTCACCCCGGCCAACGCGGCGGCGCACCGCATGACGGGCATGGACCGGCGGCCCCTGCCTGCCGGCGTCGAGAACCCCGGGACGATCCCCACCACGGTCGCCGGAACCGCCGCAGCCCTCAAGGACGCGAAGAACATCGTCTCCGGTGCCGGGCCGGACGGGAAGCCCGTGGAGAACAGCACCGTGATGGTGCAGAAGGCCGTGGACGAGCAGGGCCGCCGCACGTTCTCGGTGGTGCTCACGGGCACGGAGGAGTGGGTGGACAGCCCGGGCGTGCACGACCTCAAGGGGATCGCGGAGGGGATGACGGCCCGGGCGGACGCCCCGCTCACCGAGCTGCCGCAGGCCCAGCGGATGGCGGTGCAGGCCCTGCAGGACGCCGGGATCCAGGAGGGGGACGCCGTGGTGCTCTCCGGCCACAGCCTCGGCGGGATCGACGCCGCCGGACTCGCCGCGAACACGCAGTTCCGGGGGCGCTACGACGTCGAGGCCGTGACCACGTACGGCGCGCCGGTGGGGGACTTCGCGATCCCGGAGTCCACGTCCGTGATGGCGGTGGAGCACGTGGACGACGTCGTGCCCGCCCTGGACGGGGTGGCCAACCCGGACTCGGGGCACCGCTCCACGGTGCGGCTCAGCACTCCCTACGCCTCGGCGCTGACCGGGGACTCCGGGTTCACAGGCGTGGGGGCGCACGACATGAACCTCTACGCGGTGGGCTCCCAGGGGATCTCGCAGTCCCACCACCCGGCGGTCGCCGCCCACGAGCAGCGGCTCGCGGACGTGGTCCCCCACGGGGCGGGCACGCGCACCGAGACCTACGTCTACGAGGGCTGGGAGGAGCACTGAGCACACCGGATCCCGACAGGGGGTGGGCGCTAGCATGACAGCTATGGAACATTCCACGTCCGCCCAGGCACCGTCGGCTCCCCCGCGGGACACCACGCGCATCACCCCGCGCGCGGCACTCGGCAGGCTCCCCGCGTACGCGGCCGGCAAGCCGGCCAGCGAGGTGCCGGGGCTCGTGGCCTACAAGCTCGCGTCCAACGAGAACCCCTTCGGCGCCGTGCCCGCCGTGCGTGAGGCGCTCGCCTCGTTCGCGGACGTCAACCGCTACCCGGACCCCGCCGCCACGGCGCTGCGGGAGGCGCTGGCCGAGCACCTGGACGTCCCGGCGGAGGACATGGTGGCCGGCGCGGGCAGCCTCGGTGCCCTGAACCAGCTCCTCGCGGCGTTCGCCGGCACGGGGGAGGACGGTCAGCCGGACGAGGTCGTCTACGCGTGGCGCTCGTTCGAGGCCTACCCCATCTCGGTCGGACTCGCCGGGGCCACCAGCGTCCAGGTCCCCAACCTTCCGGACGGCTCCCACGACCTCGACGCCATGGCCGCCGCCGTGACCGGCCGGACCCGCGTGATCCTGCTGTGCACGCCCAACAACCCCACCGGACCCAGCCTGCGGGACGACGCCGTGCGCGAGTTCCTGGCGAAGGTCCCCCCGCACGTGGTGGTGGTGGTCGACGAGGCCTACACCGAGTTCCAGCGCCTGGCCGGTCTCGCCAACGGGATCGACCTCTACCGGGAGCACCCCAACGTCGTGTCCCTGCGCACCTTCTCCAAGGCCCACGGGCTGGCCGGGCTGCGCGTGGGCTACACCGTGGCCCAGCAGGACGTCACGCGCCACCTGCGCCAGAGTGCGCCCGCGTTCAGCGTCACCGAGGTGGCGCAGCTGGCCGCGGTGGCGTCGCTGAAGAGCATCGAGCAGGTGGACGAGCGCGTCGAGCAGCTCGTGGCCGAGCGGGAACGCGTGCTGCGCGGGCTCACGGAGCTGGGATGGCAGTACCCTGAGACGCAGGCGAACTTCGTGTGGCTGCCGCTCGGGGAGCACAGCGAGCAGTTCGCACGGGTGTGCGACGAGAACGCCCTGTCCGTGCGCCGGTTCGGCGCGGAGGGGGTGCGCGTGAGCTTCGGGGAGCCGGAGGCCAACACGCGGTTCCTGGAACTGTGCGCCTCGTTCCCGCACCCCAGCACCATGCCCGCCCCGCAGCGGACGGCGGACCGCTGAGGGCTGCGGCCCGCGAGGAGCCCATGACCACGAAGACGCCGAGACCGTGACGAGCCCCGGGAGCACCGAGTGCCCCCGAACCACCACGGGCACCGGGACGGACGCGCACCGCGGACACCCGCACCCGTGCCCGGAACGGACGGGCCGGGCGTGACGACAGCGGAAGGATCGAGACCCCAGATGGCACCATCCACCCCCACAGGCGAGGCGCAGGCCGCGCTGCCGCGCCACCAGCTGCTGGACGAGCGCGGCGTCGTGCGCGAGGACCCGAAGCTCTCCCCGTACGCGGCGGACCTCTCGCTCGAGGACCTGCAGCACCTGTACCGGTCCATGACCCTCGCCCGCCGCGTGGACGAGGAGGGCACCTCGTTGCAGCGCCAGGGGCAGCTGGTGCTCTGGGTCCCGCTGCGGGGCCAGGAGGCGGCGCAGGTGGGCTCGGTGTGGCCCACGCGGCCCACGGACCGGCTCTTCCCGTCCTACCGCGAGCACGCGGCGGCCTTCGAGCGGGGGATCCGCCCGGCGGACCTGATGCGGCTCTTCCGCGGCATCACGGCCGGTGGCTGGGACCCGGAGGAGCACCAGATGAACCTCTACACCATGGTCCTCGCCGCCCAGGTGCCGCACGCGGTGGGCTACGCCATGGGGACCGCGCTGGACCGACGCGCCGCCGAGAGCGAGGGCAGCGCTCCCACCACGGAGCCGGAGGCGGTCGTCGCCTACTTCGGGGACGGCGCGAGCACCGAGGGCGAGATCCACGAGTCCATGGTCTTCGCGGCCTCCTACGACGCCCCGGTGCTCTTCTTCATCCAGAACAACCAGTGGGCCATCTCGGTGCCCTTCGCCACGCAGTCGCGCGTCCCCCTGGCCACGCGCGCCGCGGGCTACGGCTTCGAGGGCCTGCGCGTGGACGGCAACGACGTCCTGGGGGTCGTGGCCGCTACGCGCTACGCGCTCGAGAGGCTCCGCGCGGGGGAGGGCCCCGTGCTGATCGAGGCCGAGACCTACCGGATGGGCGCCCACACCACGGCGGACGACCCCACCAAGTACAGGGAGCGGGACGAGGAGGACGAGTGGGGTCACCTCGATCCCATCGACCGGCTGCGGGTCCACCTGCGCACCCACCACGGGGTCGAGGACGAGTTCTTCGAGACCGTGGCGCGGAACAACGACGACGCCGCGCAGCAGCTGCGTGCCGAGGTCCTCGCCATGGAGCCGCCCACCTTCGAGGAGTCCTTCGGCAAGGCCTACGCCGAGCCGCACTCGCTCGTGAGCGCCGAACGGGCCGAGTACCTGGACTACCAGGCTGGCTTCAGCGCGGCGGAGGACACGCAGGACACCGAGACCGGAGGGACCGGCGCATGACGCAGCTGACCATCGCCAAGGCCATCAACGCCGGGCTCGCACGGGCCATGGAGGAGAACCCCAAGGTCATGCTCATGGGGGAGGACATCGGCTCCCTGGGCGGTGTGTACCGCGTGACGGAGGGGCTGAAGACACGTTTCGGCGCCCACCGCGTGCTCGACACCCCGCTGGGCGAGGCCGGGATCGTGGGCACCGCCGTGGGGCTCGCGGAGCGCGGCTACCGGCCCGTGTGCGAGATCCAGTTCGACGGGTTCACGTTCCCCGCGTTCAACCAGATCACCACCCAGCTGGCCAAGATCCACGCCCGCTCGGACGGCAGGCTCACGGTGCCCGTGACCATCCGCATTCCCTACGGCGGGGTCATCGGCTCGGTGGAGCACCACTCGGAGTCCCCGGAAGCGCTGTTCGCGCACACAGCCGGGCTGCGGATCCTCGCCCCCTCCAACGCGCAGGATGCCTACTGGGTGTCCCAGCAGGCCATCGCGTGCGACGACCCCGTGATCATCTTCGAGCCCAAGCGCCGCTACTGGCTCAAGGGCGAGGTGGACGAGACGACCTCCCCTGGGGACCCGTTCAGTGCCGCCGTGATCCGGGAGGGCCACGAGGCCACGGTGGTCGCCTGGGGCCCGCTCGTCCCGGTGGCGCTCGCCGCCGCGCAGGCGGCCCAGGAGGACGGACGCAGCGTGGAGGTGATCGACCTGCGCAGCCTCTCGCCCGTGGACTTCGACACTGTGACGGCCTCCGTGCGCAAGACGGGCCGCCTGGTGGTCGTCCACGAGGCCCCGACCTTCGGGGGGCTGGGCGGGGAGATCGCCGCGCGCGTCACCGAACGGGCCTTCTACTCGCTCGAGGCCCCCGTGCTGCGCGTGGGCTCCTATCACCTTCCGTATCCTCCCGCCGCCGTGGAGGACCACTACGTTCCGGACCTGGACCGCGTGCTCGAGGCACTCGACCGGTCCTTCGCCTACTAGAGCAGCCGCACCGCCGGTTCCCGGGAGGGGACCACGGCGCACGAGGGAGAACTCATGTCACAGGTTTTCACGCTTCCGGACGTGGGCGAGGGGCTGACCGAGGCCGACATCCTCGCCTGGAAGGTCTCCGAGGGGGACCAGGTCACGGTCAACCAGGTGCTGGTGGAGATCGAGACCGCCAAGTCCGTGGTGGAGCTGCCCTCCCCGTTCGCGGGGACCGTGCAGGAGATCATGGTGGCCGAGGGGGAGACCGTGGAGGTGGGCACCCCCATCATCGCGGTCGCCACGAGCGACGACGCCCCCGCAGGTGCGACCGACCCCGGCTACACCGGTTCCGCTCCGGAGGACGGCCTCGCGGACGAGCCGGTCCCCGAGGTGCAGCGCGCGGAGGAGGACATCACCTCCGGCTCCGGCACGAGCCTGGACTCCGCCGGGGGCAAGGCACTCGTGGGGTCCGGGCCCAAGGCGGACCCGGTGCGGCGGCGTCGTCGTACCCGCGTGGGAATGCGCACCGACGCCGAGGCGCCCCAGGGACTGAGCCAGAGCGGTGCGGCGGCCCCCGAGACCGGCGCTGAACCCGGCGCCGCGCGGAAGCAGGGCTGGGCGGACCGGCTCTCCCGCACGGGGATCGGCAGCGCCGCGGTGGACCTCGCGGAGAAGGCCGGGAAGATCCGGGACCGCAGCGAGACGTGGTGGAAGTCCCTGGATGAGCCCACGGAGCAGCCCCCGGCCACGGCGTCGATCCCCCGCCGGCCCAACCTCGCCAAGCCCCCCGTGCGCAAGGCCGCGAAGGAGATGGGCATCGACCTCGCGGACGTGCGGGCCACCGGCGACGGCGGCCAGGTCACCAAACGGGACCTGCTCGCCTACGCGGCGCACATGCGTGAGGTCGAGGGCGGGCCGGACACCTTCTGGAGCGCGACGGCGCAGCCGGCCGACGTCCGCGAGGAGCGCATCCCGGTGAAGGGCGTGCGCAAGGCGACCGCGCGGAACATGGTGAAGTCCGCCTTCAGCGCCCCGCACGTCTCGATCTTCGTGGACGTGGACGCCACCCGGACCATGGAGTTCGTCAAGCGGCTCAAGGAGTCCCCGCACTTCGAGGGCGTGAAGGTCACGCCCCTGCTGATCCTGGCGAGGGCCGTGATCTGGGCCGCCGCGCGCAACCCGCAGGTCAACGCCACGTGGACCGACACCGAGATCGTCATCAAGCGCTACATGAACCTCGGGATCGCCGCCGCCACGCCCCGGGGGCTGCTGGTGCCCAACATCAAGGACGCCCAGGACCTGAGCCTGCGCGAACTGGCCATCGCGCTGCACGAACTGACGCAGACGGCCCGCGCGGGGCGCACCCAGCCGGGGGACATGCAGGGCGGGACCCTGTCGATCACGAACATCGGCGCCCTGGGCATCGACACCGGCACTCCCATCATCAATCCGGGAGAGGCGGCCATCGTGGCCTTCGGGACCATCAAGCAGAAGCCGTGGGTCGTGGACGGGGACGTCGTCCCGCGCTGGATCACCACCCTGGGCGGTTCCTTCGACCACCGCGTGGTGGACGGGGACCTCTCCGCGCGCTTCATGGCGGACGTGGCCCGCATCCTGGAGGAGCCCGCGCTGCTGCTCGACTGAGCCCCGGGTCTCAGCCCGTGGGTGTCCCCGGGGCCGCCCGGAAGCAGCCCGGCACATGGCCGGGCGCTCGGCCCGTGCGCTCGAGCCACCGGTGTGCCGTCACCGGCCCCACCAGCCCGATGCCGTGCCCGCGCAGCACCAGTGCGAGGCGCCGCGACGCCGCGGTGCTGTCCGGGAGGTCCAGCGCGGTCTCGGGCGCCGGGCCCGGGGCGGGGACCTCGGCCTCCTCGAGCACGTCCTGCCAGTCGGAGAGCTCCCAGTCCTGGCACGCGCGGGCGTTGCGGACCACGGCCTCGATCTTGGCGCGGTTGCGGATGAGCTCCGGGACGTCGAGGAGGTCGTCCACGTCGTCGTCGTCGAACAGGGCCACCCTCCGCGGGTCCAGGCCCGCCATGTTCAGGTGCCACGCGTCGTGCCGGGCGGCCTGGGACCAGCGGGCGAGCCCCGAGTCCACGAGCTCCAGGGTGAGCGCGGCGAAGTACCCCTGGGCGCTCGTGGGAGCGGTGCCCCAGTCCCGGTCGTGGTCGGTCAGGGCCCCCACGGTGGCCGGTGACCACGGGCAGCGGCTCACCCCGTCCCCGCACAGAACGGCGCGCAGGGCCGTCCGCGGCAGGCCCGCGGACGCGAGGAGGTCCCCGAGCGCGGGAGGGTCTCCGGACGGGGGCAGGCTCTCGCCCGGAAAGTGGGCCCCGGACGCGGGAAGGCCCACGTCCTGCCGTGGCGGGGACAGCGGATCGAGGGCGTCGGGCTGTGAAGTCGTCATGGCGTCACGCTAGGGTCGGCGCGCCCACCAGCGGGCCGTGAGCGGGGTGCCTGTGGATCCAGCGCCCCGCGGAGGACTCCGCGGCCTCGCTGTGCAGTGCGCCCGCCTCAGAAGACGGAGACCGCGCCGGTGCCGTCCTCGATCTCCACCGCCACGGGGTCGTCGTCCGGGTTCTCAGAGTCGTGCACGATGAACACCGCGGTGGGATCGCCCTCCGGCAGCGCGCGCACCGTGATGATGCCCGTCTGCGCCTGGGCGATGATCTGGGCGAGCTGCTGGGCCGTGGCCGCCATGACCTCGGGGGACGGTGCGCTGCCCCGCTCGTCCAGGATGTCCACGGTGAGACCGCGGGCGCGGGCCGCGCGGGTCATCTCGAGGACGTGGGGGGAGGCGATCGAACGGCCGCGGATGCTGTCCCGCAGCTGGGCCTCGGTGAGCCGGAACTGCTGGGCGTCGTAGTCGGTGACGGGGGAGGTGTCCTGGGCGATCCGCTCCAGCAGCCCGCCGGCGAGCCTGCGGACCTCGTCCACCCGCCTGCTGGACGCCTGGCGCATGCCCGTCTCGGCCTCGTCGTGCGAGCGCGCGGTCTCGAGGATTCTGCGGGTGTCCTCCTGACGGAGCATGAAGTCGTTGTACTGCCGCTCCACCAGCCAGGTCACGAGCAGCACGGCGGCCCCCACCACGTGGTAGGCCTCCACGGGGCGCAGGACGCCGTCCGTCACGGGCCAGCGCCGCACCGAGAGGACCGTGACGCCGAGCCACACGGCGCACGCCCATCCCGGGCGCAGGCGCATCCCCAGGGCGAAGAGGACGGCGATGAACCCCAGGTGGAACCAGGGGGTCTGCCCGGCGTCGGGCGTCACGGGGGTGGCCGCGTACCCCTGCTGCGCCGCCAGGAGGAACAGGCCGCTCACGAGGGCGGTGGGCACCAGCGGGAAGCGGTAGCCGTTCCACGGGGGCAGGGCCACCAGCAGGCCGGAGAGGGCGTAGGCGAGCATCGAGACCACGAACTCCCCCTGACGTCCCGCGGAGGCCTCGAAGTGCCCCAGCGCGGCCACGAAGGGCGCGGAGAACGCGGCCAGGACGATGAGCCGCATGTAGCGGTGCGTGAAGACCTCGCGCTTCACCGTGCTCATGCCGTGGCGTCCCTGGGCCACGTCAGTGTCACCCGCGTGCCCCGTCCGGGGGCGGTGTCGAGGTCCACGGCGCCGCCGATCGCCTCGATGTTCTCCACGATGGACACGCGCACGCCCAGCCGACGGCCGGGGATGTCGTGGTAGTTGAAGCCACGGCCGTCGTCGCTGATGGTGAAGCGCAGGTAGAAGCCTTCGGGGTTGATCCTGGTGGGCTCGCACAGCGCGCCCTCCATGGACACGGTGGTCAGCTCGCTGCCCGAGTGGCGGGCGCTGTTGGACACGGCCTCGGTGACCGCCTGGGTGAGCCCGTGCGCCACGTACGCGGGGACGAAGACCCGGGGCTCGCCCACCGGGCGCATGGGCCCCCGGAGGTTGGTGAACCGCACCCGGGAGCGCCAGGGTGCCAGGGCGTCCATGAGCTCGTCCATGAGCACGTGCACCATCACGGTGTGCGAGCCGGTGGAGCGGCTGGACTCCTCGGCCAGCACGTCCAGCGCCCGGGAGGCGAGCTGCCGGGTCTGCCGGGACAGCGGACCCCGGGACCGGGACGCGTCGAGCAGGGCGGCCATGACGTTGTCGTGGATGAGCCGGTCGATGCGCTCCTGGTCCGCCGTCTCCGAACGGTTGCGGCGCATGGCCAGGGTCTGGGAGAGGGCCTCCGCGTAGTCGATGTCCATCTTCTCCACACCCCGCTTGCCCACGGCCAGCACCACGACGAGCATGAACCCGAAGACCATCCGGGAGAGCCCGGCGGCGAGCCAGGGTTCCGCGCTGTCCTCCACGGTGATCACACGGGAGACGATCACGGCGTAGACGAATTCGAGCAGCACCATGTACAGCACGGCGGCCTTGGGACTCCACAGCACCGCGGCGGCACCGACCGCCAGGATGATGAACCCCGAGATCCAGGGGTTCTGCGGCATGGACCCGCCGGTCCACGCGAGCGGCAGCGCGAAGATCCCCGCCGCCACCACCGCGGTGTAGACCAGGAACACCCAGGGGCGCACCGAGTGGCGCAGGCCGTAGAACAGGGTGAAACCGGTGAGCACCGCGAGCGCCACCACGAACACCGCGTACCAGCCCCGCAGCGACTGCTGCTGCTGGGCGTAGATCGGCAGCACCTCGATGAGGTGGGCCACTCCGAAGATGCCGAACCCGATCATCGCGAGGTAGTGGGCGCGGTACGTGTACAGACCCAGCTCACCCGGCGCGGTGGTCGCGAAGAACCGCTTCCACCGCAGCCGGACGTTGACCCGCCGGTACGAGAGCGCCCTGCGCGTGACAGACCCCTCGCGTGGACTCATGCGGTGGGCCGGGCTCGGGTCACAGCTTCTTCTCGGCGCTGGTGACGTCGTCCTCCGGGTCCACCAGCCCGTCCTCGATCGCGCGGATGCGCAGGTCGATCTTGGTGGGCGCGGGCCGCCCGATGCGGGCGTACTTCTCCCGGATGCGGTCGATGTTGGTCTTCACCGCGGACTGCTTGATGCCCATCCGCCGGGCCACCTGGACCTGGGCGAACCCCGAGGCGTAGAGCCGCAGCGTCTCGCGCTCGCGCGGGGACAGCGCCGCCCGGGAGAACTCGACGTCGCCGTCGATCGCCGCGGCGAGCTCCTTGGTGATCACAGGTTTGCCGTCCGCGATGGCGCGCGCCTCCTCGATCGCGTGCTCGAGGGGGTCCGACTTGCGGACCAGCCCCAGCGCACCCGCGCGCAGCGCCTCGCGGATCAGACCGGCGTTCTCCCCGATGCTGAAGATCAGCACCTTCATGCCCGCGCTGCGCAGCCGCTCCACGTTGTTGGCGGGGCGCGACTTGTCCGCGAGCGAGAGGTCCAGCAGGACGACGTCGCACTCGATCCGCTTGGCCCCCTGCGCCGTGAGCGCGGGATTCTCCGGGTCCCGCCCCAGCTGGTCCAGCAGCGTGGACACGGAGTCCGAGGACCCCACGAGTTTGACGTCCGCGAGCGATGTCATGGACACCAGCCGAACACCTTCGCGAACCACTTCATGATCGTCGACAACCGCGACGAGTGTTGAAGGCATAGCAAGTTCCTCCGTACTCCCCTGTGAGGACCCAGCCCAGGCCCTCGACAGGCAAAGTCTACTCGCTCAGTGCATTCGAAACCGTCCATGCGTCCACTTTGCGGTGGTACCGCATTCCCCAGATTCCGCCCAGGAGAGCGGCCACGAGACCGAGCACGAGCAGCCCCGCGAGGGCCACGAGACCAACCCCCGGATCACTGCCGAGCAGCTCCTGGACCGTCCACCGGTCTGCACCGAGACCAGCGGTCCCCGCGCCGAGCAGGACGGCCACGGACACCACCGCGCGCGCGAGCAGCGCCCACAGCCACACGCTCATGCCCTGGGCCACCCCGGAGAACCTGCCCATCCGCCCGGCCGTGTATCCCCCGGCGAGCATGGAGAGGAACTCCACGCCCCCGGCCACACCCACGGCCGCCCACAGCAGGCCCGTCCCGGGGTCGTGCCAGGCGCGGGAGAGTGCGTCCCCGGCGCCAGCGGCGGTGTCGACGCCGAAGCCTGGCGCCGCCAGCGCGGCGACGGCCAGGAGAACTCCCCCCAGGCCGACGGCCACGAGCAGCCCCATGAGCCCCGGCAGCACCTGCAGGCCGCCGAAGCGCCGCTTCTGCCTGGCGCGCAGCTCCTCCGCACTCGGCCGGCGCACCGCGGTGGCACCGTCCGGGCGCACCGCGGGGCGCATGGTGTCCCACGCGGCCTCGGCCGAGATCCGCTCCTGCGGACGGGTCAGGTGGTCGTCGCCCACG
>NZ_RBMB01000004.1:0-153298 GCF_003989485.1 Kocuria sp. HSID17590
TTACGGACGACCTGCTCCGAGGTGTGACGCTTCCTGCTGTTCGTCATGATCTGACCAGTCTCACTGCCCGGACCCCCGGGCAACAGGACGACTCACACAACCACCGGACCTACCAAACGGGGTCAGCCCAAGGGCAGCACGCCCACGCGCTCGTGGCCGAGGTCCCTGTGGTAGTCGGGGACCTTGTTGACGTCCGTGGTGAACACGACGTCGAACAGGCGCGCGCACTCCAGGAAGTCCTCGTAGTGCGGCGGGTCCTCCTTGTTCCAGAACACGGTGGGGATCCCCTGCTCACGACAGTGCGCCACGAGCTCCCGCACGGACTCCTTCACACCGGAGGTCCCCGTGAACTGGTACTGCCACTCGTCGTGGTTGCCGTGCCACGCGGACTCCACGAACAGCAGGTCCACGGGCTGGGCGGCGAGTTCAGCGCGCCAGTTCCCGCGGGTGAGCTCCACCTGGTTCCACTCGTACTGGAACGCGCGGAGGGAGAAATCGTCGAGGATGACGGCGGCGGTGACGTCCGGACGCACGGGTGAGCGTTCCGGCCACGCCTGCGGGGCGAAGGAGACCTCCCGCGGCGCGTCCTGGGCCCCGTGCCGGTCCCCCTGCCCGGTTTCCGTGCCGCTGACGACGGCGCTCGCGGAGGGTCCCTGGGGCAGGTTCGCCCGCCGCCGGTGGGTCCTCCACTGGGCGAGCCCGCCGTGGCGCAGGTGCCACAGCTGCGTGCGCAGGTCGCTGCCGCGGGGGCTCATGCGTGCACCTCGCGCAGCTCCGTGCGTACCACCTGGGACATCAGACGCTCCTTCTCCCGCTCTGCGGCCAGGTTGTTCCCGGCCGCGAGCTGCTTCATGAACGCCTCGTACTCTCGTGTGACGTCGTCAGGGTCCCCGTCCATCAGCAGGTCCCCCTGGTCCAGCCAGACCACCCGGCTGCACATCTCGCGCACCTCGGTCATCGTGTGGGAGACGAACAGCACGCAGCCGGCCTGCTCGCGGATCTGCGCCATGCGGGCCTGCCCGCGCTCGCGGAACTGGGCGTCACCGGTGGACAGCGCCTCGTCCAGGATCAGGATGTGCGGGTCCGTCGCCGTGGCCACCGCGAAGCGCAGCCGGGCGGCCATGCCGGAAGAGTACGCCTTCATGGGCCAGTGGATGGCGTTGCCCAGGGCAGCGATCTCCACCAGCTCCGGGAGGATTTCCTGCACGTGACGCGGATCCATCCCCTGGGCCAGGCAGCCCAGGCGAATGTTCTTCTCCCCGGACAGCGCGGGAACCAGCGAGACGTTGACGCCGAGCTTCACGGGGGTGTCCACCGCGTAGACGCGGCCGGAGGTGGGGTTCATCTGACCGGCCACGATGTTCATCAGGGTGGACTTCCCGGACCCGTTGCGTCCGATGAAGCCGACGAACTCGCCCTGGTGCATGGCGAGCGTGAGGTCGTTGACGGCCCGGTTGCGCACCACCGGCGGGCGCCCCAGGGCCTTGCGAGCCCAGCGCACAGGTGCTGGGACGGCCACCTCGTCTCCCCCGCCCGTGGAGGTCACGTTGTAGACCATGCTCACATGGTCGATCACCACGGCGGGTCCCGTTGCTGCACCCCGCTCCTTCTCGTCGAGGAAGGAGAGGTCTCCGTCTGCGCCGAAGAGTGAGCCCAGTGCCCCGTCGTCCCTGAAGTCCTCCACGGGGCCGTCCTCAGCGTTCGTCCGCATAGCTCTCCTCGTTGCGCCAGAACGCCAGGAAGCCGACGACGAACACGAGCAGGGAGGCGCAGCTCAGCACGCCCCACGAGGACCACGCGGGCAGCTGCGCACGAAGCACGAGATCCCGGCTCATCGCGAGCACCTGGTAGAGCGGGTTGAAGTGGAACAGGGCCAGGATCCGCTCGTCGCTCACGAACCGGGAGGGGTCGTAGAAGATCCCGGAGGAGTACATCCACAGCCGCATCAGGAACGAGAGCATGTTCGCGAGGTCCGGGATCTTGTGCACCGCCGGGGCCAGCAGCATGCCGAAGCCCCAGTTGAAGACGGTCTGCAGCGCGAACACGGGGATCAGCAGCAGCCACTTCCAGGAGATGGGCTCCAGCGGCGGCACGATCAGCAGGAACACGAGAATCGTCCCGAGGGCATACGCCTGGGTGAGGGCGTCCCGCATCACGATGGACAGCGTCAGGGCCGCGCGGGGAAACATGAACCCGCGCACCAGCGCCTTCCCGGACGCAATGGAGCGCGAGACGGACACGACCGAACGGGAGCTGTACATGAACATGGTCAGCCCGAGCACGATGAACGCCACGAAGTTCTCGATGCCCCGGCCCGTGTGCAGCAGCAGCCCGAAGATCACGTAGAACGTGAGTCCCAGCAGCACGGGGTTCAGCACGATCCACGCCTTGCCCAGGAACGTGTGGTCCTGGCTCACCGCGAGCCGCACGCGAGCGTCGTACGCAATGAAGTGCCGCGAGCCCCACAGCTCGCGGACGTACTCGCGCAGGGGCGGCCGGGCACCCACCGCGTTCATCGCAGCGGGGTCGAAGTGCTCCACGCGTGTGGCCGGAGCGGCCCCGGTGGACCCGTCACCCGCACCGGGTCCCTCGGCCGTGCCGGGGCCAGGGACCTGGTCGGCAGTGGTGCTCATGCGTCGGTCTCCTGCGGTTCGTGGGCTGTTGTGGGGATGTCTCCAGTCAATTCACAGTACCGTGTGGAGGCTTGCTGGGCGATTGCGGCCCACGTGCGGTGTTCACGAACCCATGCACGTGCGGTCAGGGCCAGGTCTGCGGCCTCCCCCGGATCACGGGCGAGACGCGCGATCGTGTTCGCGAGCGCGTCTGGATCCTCGGGCGGGGTGAGCAGACCGGTCTCGCCGTCGCGGACGGTCTCACGCAGGGCGGGAAGGTCGCTGGCGATCACGGGGGTTCCTGCAGCCATGGCCTCGACGGGTTTCAGGGGGGTCACGGCTCGAGTCACGGAGCGGTCCTTGCGGGGGATGACGAAGGTGTCGAGGGCGGCCGTCCACGTGGCGGCCTGCTCGCGGGGAACTCGGCCGGTGAAGGTGACGATGTCCTCGATGCCGAGGTCATGGGCGAGGTGCTCGAGGGCGGGTCGGGCCACGCCGTCTCCCACGACCAGCACTCGGAGCTGGGGGATGCGGGATCGGAGCAGGGCTGCGGCGCCGAGGAGGTCGTCGATGCCCTCGTAGTCGACCACCGAGGTCACGGTGCCCACGAGGAAGCGGTCGGCGGGCAGCCCGAGCGTGACGCGGGCGGTGTCGCGGCTCGGGGCGTCCAGGAGGGCGCCGCCCACGGCGTTGGGAGCGAGGTCCACGCGCAGGGGCGTCCCGGCAACGCCGTGCGCGGCGGTTCTGCGCCCGCGGGGGGTGTCGACGGCGTCGTCCGTGGCGTAATCGGCGGCGAGGTCGATGAGGCGTCCGGCCATGGCGGTGCCGAGTGTCACCGTGCGGTCGGCGGACGTGGCTGCCCAGGCCTCCCGGCGCTGGAAGCGCTCGTAGTACGGGGAGGACACGGCCTGTTCGCCGCGGGTGGCGGCCCAGGTGTCCGCGAGCAGGCCGCGGACCTCGTAGACCCACGGGATGCCGAGCGTCCGCGCCACGGCGGCCACAGCGAGCGCGTTGACGTAGTGGCTGGTGGTGTGCAGCACGGCGGGGCGCAGCTCGAGGGCGAGTGCGAGCAGGGCGTCCGCGTGCTGCTGGACGCGTCCCGTGGCGGTGCTGGCGAGTCCAGCGGGGAGGATGCGGTGGTACGGGATGCCGTCCACCACGTCGGTGTGGCGGGCGAGGATCTTGCCCACCTGCACGGGGTAGCCGGGGCGGGTCACCGCGTGCACGTGCCATCCCTCCTCCTGCAGAGCGGTGAGGTACGAGTGGGAGCGCTGCGCGTAGCCGCTCGCGGTGTGGGGCAGCGAGTTGGTCACCGCGTAGAGCACGGTCTGCTCGCGCGGGGTGTAGCCGGTGACGGGGTCGAGGCGCGGTAGGAAGTCGCCGAGCAGGTCGCGTTCCGCGGCGAGCCGGCAGCGCAGGGAGCGCTCGCCGCGGGTAGCGGTCCCCCCTGAGCGGGCCGCGTCCAGCAGCGCGACGGCGTGGTCCACCTCGCCGCGGTGCCAGGCCAGGCGGGCGCGGGTTGCCGCAGTCCCCGGGGTTCCCTCGGGCACGGAGTCGAGCAGCCGTGCAGCGAGGTCTGTGTCCCCCAGGGCGAGGGCCACCTCCGCACCGCGCCGGGTCCCCCGCGCGCCCGACGACGCCTCGGCGAGGACGGTGCGTGCGGCGTCGTCGTGGCCCAGCACGTGCAGCGCGGTGGCCCGCGGCGTGGCGCCCGGGGCGTGGCGCAGGCACCGTGCCGCGGGGGTGACCCATCGGCGGGGCAGACGGCGGGATACCTGCAACCAGAACACCACCGGGTCGTCGGTGACGTGACGGGCCACGGTGCCCGTCGTGAGCCACGCGTTGGCCGCGAGCTCCAGGCACCTCCCGGTGCGCTCGAGGCTCACGCGCCGGCCCCTCCCGCCGTGCGCTCCGAGGCACGGTGGAACCCGGCCACGGGGACCGGCTGACGGGGATGCGCCTGCCCGTCCCGTCCACGCTGAGGCGGGGGACGGAGCTCGAAGCGAGCGACGGAGCGAGTGCACCAGCCGTGCGGCGCGCGGGAGCAACCCCGCACCGCACGCACGTGAGTGCTCGCGCACCGTGTCCCGCAGGTGCTGGTCGTAGTGCACGGCGAGATCTGCGTAGTCCGCGTTGTGACGCACCCACTCCCGCCCGGAGCCGTGGGTCAGCAGACGGGACCGGTCCGCCGCGAGCGCAAGCCACAGTGCCGCGATCTCCTTGGGGTCGGAGCCCACGATGTCTCCCTCCCCCGCCTCCGCGAGCACGTGGGCGGCCTCTCCACGCACCACGGCCGTGATGTGGCGCCCCACGGCGAGCACCTCGTAGGTCTTGGAGGGGATGGTGTCCTCGAAGGACTTCCAGTCGTCGCGCAGACAGATCACGATCGAGTCGGTGGCCTGGTAGCGGGCGAAGACCAGCTCGCGGTACTCCGGCGGCAGGAACCGCACGTTCACACCGAGCTCACGGGCGAGCTCTTTCAGCGCGGGCTTCTGGCTGCCCTGGCCCACGAGGGTGAGTTCCACCGCGTCCCCGGCGAGGTGGGCGGCACGTACCAGCCGGTCCAGGGACTGGGACTCCCCGTGGTTGCCCAGGTAGAGCACGCGCAGCACGTCCCGCTCGACCGGTGGTGGGGGAAGCTGCGGGGTGCGCTCCAGCAGGATCCCGTTGCGCACCGTGACCACGTTGCGCACACCGCGCTCGCGCAATGTCTGGGCGAAGCCCTGGGTCACCGTGACCACGAGGTCGGCCCTGTTCTGCACCGAGACCACCGCCCTGTTCACGAGCGAGCGCGATCCCCCGCGGACCACGGAGGCGTCCTCGGCCAGGTTCGGCCACGCATCGCGCATCTCCACCACGAGGGGGACGCCCTTGACCCGCGCCACCACCAGGGCGGAGGCGAGCAGCGGCAATGACGGGGCCGTCACCACCACCACGTCCTGCCGCCCCGTGAGGCACCCCCGCACCGCCGAGGCCGCCGCGCTCACGAGCTGGTCCAGCAGCTTGCCCGTCCGGTGGTCACCCACGAACAGGAACGGAACACGGTGGATCTGCTCCCCCACGAATCCGGTCTGACGCCGCCACGCACGGCCCCGCGTGGTCTCGGAGTAGTCCGGACCCGGACCGTAGTGGGCCACCGGGCACACCACGGACACACTCCAGGCGCGCTCGCGCAGATGGCTCACCAGGGAGTACCACCGGCGCTGCGGCGGTGAGTGCTCGGGCCAGTACGAGCTGGCGAGCAGCGGCAGTCGAAGGGGCGGCTGGGAACTTGCGGCCTCGGTGCCTGTGGGGGGTGAGGTGGGGGTCATGTCTCTCTCGCGTCACGGTCACGAGCCGGCGGGGAGGGGAAGGAGCTGCCGGGCGGTGGGGGAAAGTGCCGGTGTGACGGCCTCGTGGGGAGGGCGGGGCCGTCGGCAGGGGTCTGCGTTGCGGGGACGGACAGCGCCGGGTCCCGCACCTGCAACGGCGCCCGGGCGGAACGTCCCGCCCGGGCGCCGGAGGTCACTGGCCCTGCTGGTCCAGCGACTGAACGTAGCTGTCCAGGGTGCCGTTCGAGATGGCCTTGCCGATCGCCTTCATGGCGTCCTCGTCGGCGACGATGATCGACTGGCCGTCCGCGGATGTTCCCACGCCCTTGTTGGGCACGGTGAACATGTGGATGTCGCTGCTACTCAGACCCACCAGTTGGGGCGCGCGCTGGGCGATCCACGTGGAGGTCAACCCGTCGCTCACGGTCAGGTACGGGGAGATCTGCTTGACCACCTCGTTGAGCTTCACGGGGTTGGAGACGGTGCCCGTGCTCAGCAGCTTGTTCATCATGGCCTGCAGGTAGGCCCGCTGGTTGCGCACGCGCTGGTAGTCGCCGTCGGAGAACGCGTAGCGCTCCCGCACGAACGCAAGCGCCTGCTCGCCGTTCATCTCCTGGGGGCCGGCCTCGAAGTGCTGCCCGCCCTGGGCGGTGAACGTCTCGGGCACGTTGACCGTCACCCCGCCGAGGGCGTCGGTGAGACCCTCGAACCCGGCGAAGTCCACCATGGCCACCTCGTCGATGCGGGTGTCGAAGTTCTCCTCCAGCGTCTGGACCATCAGGGGCATCCCGCCCTGGTCCAGTGCCGCGTTGATCTTGGACTCGCCCACGCCCGGGATGTCCACCCAGGTGTCGCGCATGATGGACATGACGTACATCTGTCCGCCGTCCTCGGGGATGTGCAGCAGCATGATCGAGTCCGCGCGGGACCCGGTGACGTCCTTGTCCACGCCCTCGGGGCGCTTGTCCGAGCCGAGCAGCAGCACGGTGGTGCCGCTGTCCTCCGCGGAGCCCTTCGCGGGCCGGGAGGACTCGTCCGGGAACGCGTTCCCCAGGCTGGCCGCCCCGTTGTCGAAGTTGCGGCCCAGGTTCCACACGAACAGGCCCGCGGCCACGGCCAGGACCACCACCAGGGACAGCAGGACCAGGATGATGTTGCGCCCGGTGTGCTTCTTCTTCACCGGGCGGGGCTCGTGGGCGTCTGACTCGTACTGGGGCTGGGACACGTGGCACTCCGGGGCTGGGGGGTCATCATCACACGACGCTCATCCGCTCCCCCGGCCCCGGGATGCGGACGGCATTCCGGGGCCGGGTGGACCGGACGCGGTGGTGATTGCGTTCGCACATACTATTACGGCACCCGGTGAATCCACTCCTCGGTGCCGAACTTGTGCTCGATCAACTCCCTGGCCGCGGCGAGCTCGCTGTCTGAGACCTTACCAACCCCCGCCGCGTAGCGGTCGGTGAAAGTGCGGGAGAGAGCGGCGATCACGTCCTCGCGCGCCATGCCCGTCTGGCGGCGCAGCGGGTCCACCCGCTTCTTCGCGGAGCGGATGCCCTTGTCCGAGAGCTTCTCCTTGCCCACGCGCAGCACGTCCGTCATCTTCTCGGCGTCGATGTCGTAGCTCATGGTCACGTGGTGGACCATCCCGCCGTTGGCGAAGCGCTTCTGGGCGGCCCCGCCGATCTTGCCCTGCGGGGTGGCGATGTCGTTCAGCGGCACGTAGAACGCCTCCACCCCCATGTCCTTGAACGCCTGCATGACCCAGGCGTCCAGGAACGGGTAGGAGTCCGCGAAGCTCAGCCCGTCCACCAGGGTCTGCGGGAGGTAGAGGGAGTAGGTGATGCAGTTGCCGGCCTCCATGAACATGGCCCCTCCCCCGGAGACCCGGCGCACCACCTGCACGCCGTGGCGCTGCGCGGCCTCCGGGTCCACCTCGTTGGCCACCGACTGGAACGAGCCGATCACCACGGCCGGCTCGTCCCAGTCCCAGAAGCGCAGCGTGGGATTGCGCCGTCCCGCACCCACCTCCCGGGCGAGCACCTCGTCCAGGGCCAGGTTCTCCAGGGTGGGGCGCACGAGTGCGGGGATCACCTCCCACTCGTGGTCCGCCCAGCTCGTGGCCCGTGCCAGCGCACGCCGCACGGCGATCACCACGGCGCGCGCGTCGAAGCCGAACAGCACCGCGTTGCCGGGCAACGCTGCCTCGATGCGCTCCACCATCTCCTGGGGAGGGGTGTCCTCCGGCAAACCGGTCAGTGCCGCGTTGATGTCCGCGAGGGCCTCGTCCGGCTCCAGGAAGAAGTCCCCGTTGATCGAGACCTGGGCGAGCCGTCCGTCCTGGACCTCGAAGTCCGCGACCACCAGTTTCCCGCCCGGGACCTTGTACTCTCCGTGCGCGTGTGACGTGCTCATGGACCACCCTTCCCTCGTGTTCGTCTCCGCCACGATCGTAGGCGCCTGCACCGTGCCACGACATGGCCGCCGTCACGGTTCGCCGCGGGCAGGTCGCCGTCGTGCGGTGGGCACGCTCTGTGGGCGACGACCACGGCGCGCCCGCTCGCCCGCTCGGGCGTATACTGTTGCGTTGGTGCCCACTTCCGTGCGCACCGCATCCGAGCAACGCCGTGCCTGGCAAAATCCAGGCACCTACAGAAGGTTGACACCATGAAGGCTGACATCCACCCGGACTACCACCCGGTCCTCTTCCGCGACCTCGCCTCCGGCAAGGTCGTGCTGACTCGTTCCACCGCCACCTCCTCCAAGACGGAGACGTGGGAGGACGGCAACGAGTACCCGATCATCGAGGTCGAGATCTCCTCCGAGTCCCACCCGTTCTACACGGGCAAGCAGCGCATCATGGACTCCGCCGGTCGCGTGGAGCGCTTCAACCAGCGCTTCGCGAACTTCGGGAAGTCCTCCAAGTAAGTCGGACTCGCTCCCTCCGGACGCCCGGCCCACCGCACGGTGGCGCCGGGCGTTCGTCGTTCCGGGGCGTTGCCGGTTTGCGCTGATCCACGGCTCCGACGGACGAGACCCCACCCACCCGGGCCCAGGGCCGTGGCTGGCCCCGGCGGTGGACACGTCACGTCACCTTCGGCGTGTCCGTCACCAAACTGTGATCTTTTGCATAGGATTGTGCACGGCTCAATCCCCCTCAGGCCCCGACGGTCCCCCCTTCCCTGCGTCGCGGCCAGCGAAAGGTCTCCCCCACCGATGAAGACACTCTTCTCCCGCTGCTGCACCATGCCCGCAGCGCGCCACAGCTCCCGCCGCGCCGGTCTCGCGGACGACTCCTCCCGTGGCGACCACGACGCCGCGGCGACCGCGGGCGCCCCGGCCGCCGCGGCGTCGTCGTCCCTCAGCAGCGTGCTGCGCCGGTCCGTGCTGCCGATCGCGGTGACCGCCGCACTGGCGTTCTCCGCGCAGCCAGCCGTGGCCGCGCCCGAGAGCGGCCCGGACTCCCCCGCGAGCACCGTGCCGAACGACCCGCCCACCGAGTCCGACCGCGTGATCGTGAAGTTCCACGATCCCGCGGCCGCGGAGACCACCAAGGAGAAGGTGGTCGAAGAGGCCGCCGAGAATGCGCTGAGCGAGACGAAGGCGCCGGAGGTCAGCGAGAAGGTGAAGTCCACGGCCGCGCAGGCCGACGTGCTCGAGCTGGACCGCGAGCTGGACGAGGCCGAGCAGAAGAAGCTCGTGGCCGAGATCCAGGCGGACCCGGCCGTGGAGTATGCGGAGGCGGACCGCCTCGCCTCCTCCTCCTGGATGCCCAGCGACGTCTACACGCCCTACCAGTGGACCCTGCTGCCGGCCCAGGGCGGCGTGAACTTCCCCGGTGCGTGGGACGTCTCCCGCGGCAACGGCCAGACCATCGCGGTGCTGGACACCGGAATCACCTCGCACCCGGAGCTCAACTCGAAGGTGCTGCCGGGCCGTGACTTCATCAACGACACCGCACTCTCCCGCGACGGCGACCTGCGGGACGCCAACCCGCAGGACCAGGGCGACTGGAGCGCGGCCGGAGAGTGCTCCGCCGCGGCCCGGCCCTCGTCCTGGCACGGCACGCACGTGGCCGGTCTCGCCGCGGGCGTGACCAACAACGGGGCAGGCATCTCGGGGGCGGCCCCCGGCGCCAAGATCCTGCCGGTGCGTGTGCTCGGCAAGTGCACCAACGGCTGGGTCTCGGACATCGCGGACGCCGTCACCTGGTCCGCCGGCGCCGCCGTGGCGAAGCAGCCCGCGAACAAGAACCCCGCCTCCGTGATCAACATGTCCCTGAACTACCCGGGCGAGTGCGGCGCCACCATGCAGAACGCGATCAACTCCGCGGTGAACCGCCGCGTCCCGGTGGTGGTGGCCGCGGGCAACAGCGCCGTCAACGCGGGCGGCACCGCACCCGCGAACTGCGCGAACACCATTGTGGTCGGCGCGTCGGACAACGCCGGAAACACCGCGAGCTACTCGAACACCGGTGCCGTGGTGGACGTCCTCGCCCCGGGCGGCACCGCCCAGTTCCCCATGCTCTCGACCGTCAACGGCGGCACGACCACTCCCGGAGCCGCCACCTACGGCAACCTCTACGGCACCTCGATGGCCACCCCGCTGGTCTCCGGCACCGTGGCCATGATGAAGCAGCGTGACCCGGCCATCACCCCGGCCCGCGTGGAGCAGATCCTGAAGTCCACCGCGAGCGGACGGCTCGGGTCGCTGAACCTCAACCCCTCGGCCGCGGTGCGTACCGTGGCTTCCACGGGTCAGGCCCAGGCCTCCTACACGGCCACGGGCGGCATCGGCGCCAAGTGGCGCTCCACCGGCGGTGCCGCGAAGTGGGGCAACCCGGTCACGAACGAGGCCAACGCCGCCAACGGCGGCCGCTACCAGGAGTTCGTGAAGAACGGCCGCAAGATCACCATCTACTGGTCCAGCGCCACGGGTGCGAACATCGTGGAGAACGCCACGCTGATCGGCAAGAAGTTCATCGCCGCGGGTCGTGAGCGGGGCTACGGCTTCCCCGCCTCCGGCGAGGCGCGTGTCAACGGCGGCTCCTACCAGCTGTACCGCAACGGCAGCTCGGTGACCAAGACCCTGTGGAGCGCCTCGTCCGGCGCGCACGCGGTGAAGGAGACCGGCGCGATCGGCGGCGCCTGGAAGCGCGCCGGCCTGGAGCGCGGCTGGGGCTGGCCCACCACGGACGAGTACACGAGCAACGGGGAGGTGCGCCAGCAGTTCTCCCACGGCGTCACCGCCCACTGGACCTCCAAGCGCGGGGTGTGGACCACGCGCTGAGTTCCCCCACTCGCACGACGACGGCGGGCGGTCCCCTTTCCGGGGGGCCGACCGCCGTTCTGCCTGGGGAAGAGCAAGTGGCGTCTGGACCAGCCGCCAGGACTCAGACAGTGCGCGGGTCTGCCGCGAGGACCTCGTTCATGGGCGCCAGACCGCTGTCCTGTTCCAGTGCCCAGAACTCGAACCCGCTCACGTTCGTCACGTCCAGGAAACGTGCGGCCGCATCCAGAGAGTCGAATTCGTGAACACCGTCGATCTGCACGGTGCCATCTGCGGTGACCACCGCGTCGACGACCCAGTCGGGATCGACCGGATCCAGCTGATCCCCCGCAAGCAGGTAGCCCTCGTGGAACAGCTCCGCGAGTGTCTTCTCGCCGCTGTCTGTCTCCGCGACGAACTCCCCCGCCACGTCGATGGGGGCTTCCCCCACGTCCTGAGCCACACTCCCCAGCTTTTCGAACGCGTCTCGAGTGACGCCGGCAATGCGTTTCCGGCGCTCCACGAGGAACTCGTCGTAGGTCATGGTGTGCCAGTCACGGGGCAGCGCGTGCCAGTAGCACTGCCGCTCCAGCCAATCGGTATCGCCGCCCCGAGCCCGGACGAGCTCTGGCCAGTACTCGGAGGGCGCCCTGTCCGAAATCTGCTGGTTGGTGTGCCAGTCGGTCGGAGCAAAGTTCGCCACCTGGTTGATGCGCTTGGTGTCCTTGGTCCCGAGGACTGCCTCCTGGTAGTGCCGTGGGACGAGGTGGTGTCCTTCGAGGCCCTTGACGCTGGGCAGCGACGGATCCATCCAATCCCGCACCTTCATGGGGATCATGAACATGTCGGCGTCCAGCAGGTTCAAAGCTGCCAGGTAGCACTGGTACACGGGAGAAAGTTTGTAGCTGGAGGACACGAGCAGCTGCGGAGCATTGAACTCCCAGAAGTCATTGGTGAGAGTGATCTCTATCGTGTGGTCGACGAGACGAGCAAAGCCTTCTGCATCTCCGTCCTCAAGGGTTGCGAACATGTCCAGGTCCTTCTGGATCTGGGACTCGCTGGAACCCGTGTACCGTCCTGTCAGCTGGGACATGAAGAACCACCGGCCCACCAGCGTTCGCAGGCGGGTGAGTTCCGTGCGGTGGCGCGTTCTCCCGATCAAAAAGATCACGTAGCTCGCCACGAGGTTCATCGTGGAGGTGATGCCTGAGCGGGAGCGAAAACCTGCCACCTGGATGGACCGGATGAACTCCGTCCAGTTCACCCGGTCGGTGACGATGGGGAGGGCCTGTCGAAGCTTCTCCAGCTCCCGCTCCTGCTTGGCACCGTCCACCTGGCCTGTCGTCCGGTCCTTTGCCTGCAGATTTGCGTATGCATCCAGCAGCTTCGCACGGTTCTGGCCGACGGCCACCATGGCTCGCACCACATGGCCGGTGCCGATCTCCATGTACGGGTTCTTGGGGGTCCAGCCGATGCGACGCCCCGCAAGTTCTGAAGCTCGCTCGGGTGACATCCGAGAGCCTCGCGCGAAGTCTTCGATCTCGTCGCGGCCCTGGGGCCAGAACACGCTCAACCACGTGAGGATGTAGTCGTACGACTTCAGGTTCACACCCTCTGAGTTGATGCGCACGAAGATGTCTGCCACCAGTCGCTTGTCCACGTCCTTCTGGATGTGCACCACCTCGAACTGGTACTGCCGCAACCCGTCGAGCCGACCAAAAACCTCTGACACTCGTCGCTTCTGGTCCTTGGACAGGTCACGTCCCGCATCTTCCAGTCCCTCCAGGAAGTCCTCTCGTGCGTCGTACGGAGATCGGAAGACGGTGGAGACGTCGTGGATCCACTCCGGCGATCGCATCGTGGCGGCCGTGGCCACTTCAAAACGTTCGGTGAAGGGATGAAAGGAAATGGTGATCGACTTCCTGCGGTAGCTGTCGTCCTGTACCTGAAGGCCCTTCATGGCCGCGTAGAGACTCGTCAGGCGCTGCTGGCCATCCACGATCTGGTGGCTGGCCGACATGCTGGTGTCCCCGGAAATCGCCCGACTGGAATCCTCCTCCGCCACGTCCCAGAACATGAGCGTGCCAACCGGGTAACCGCGGTACATGGAGTCGAACAGGTCACGGACTTTGGTGGACGGCCACACGAAAGGGCGCTGCAGGTCCGGGAGGCTGATGGTTCCCTGCTGCACACCAGAGATGAGCTGATCGACCTGCCACTGGACGGTCTTGAAGATGGCGGACACGGTGCTCCTGACTGTCTTCCTGGTCTATGGACTCAGAACCCTATCCCGCAGGGCCCTGTGAAACCGGGTCGAGGACAGCTATCGCGGCCGCGTCTCCCAGAAGGCGACGGCGCTCGCGGCGGCCACGTTGAGCGAGTCCACCCCGTGGCTCATGGGGATCACCACGTGCCGGTCCGCGTGGTGCAGGGTGGCTGCTCCCAGCCCCTGCCCCTCGGTGCCGAGGATCAGGGCCAGCTTCTCGGGGTGTTCGGCGGCGAGCTCGTCCACGGTGACGGCATCGTCGGACAGCGCGAGGGCCGCCGTGAGGAACCCGGCGTCCTTGACGCGCTGCAGGTCCGCGGTCCAGTGCTCCAGGCGCACCCACGGCACCTGGAAGACCGTGCCCATGGACACCCGCACCGCGCGGCGGTAGAGGGGGTCCGCGCAGCGCGGGGTGACCAGCACGGCGTCGACGTCCAGGGCCGCCGCAGAACGGAAGATCGCGCCCACGTTCGTGTGGTCCACGATGTCCTCCAGGATCGCCACGCGGCGGGAGCGCGCGAGCACGTCCGCCAGGTCCAGCGGCTCGGGGCGGTGCATCGCGGCCATGGCCCCGCGGTGCAGGTGGAAGCCGGTGATCCCCTCGAGGACCTCGTCCGGGCCCACGTACACCGGCACGTCGTAGCGCTCCAGCACGTCCGTGAGACCGTCCAGCCACTTCTCCGCCATGAAGAAGGACCGGGGCTGGTGCCCGGCGTCCAGCGCGCGGCGCAGCACCTTGGAGGACTCCGCGAGGTAGAGCCCGCGCTCCGGTTCGAGCTTGCGGCGCAGGGAGACGTCCGTGAGGCCGGTGTAGTCGGCCACGCGGGGATCGGCGGGGTCCGAGAGGCGGACGATGCGCTCGGACAGTGGTGCGGGAGAGGTCACGGGAATCCTGGATCGGTGGTGGGTCGGGGACGTGCGGGTCTCGACGCGGGTGCGAGGCGCTCGGTCAGAAGGCGGTGTGCAGGGCAGCGGCGACGGGGCGGGGCGCTCAGAAGAGCTTGGAGACCATGTTCGCCAGGGCCACGAGACCGAGGATCACAATCACCGTGCGCAGCGCCACCGGGGACATCTTCTTGCCGATCTTCGCACCGAGCCACGAGCCCAGGGTGGAGCTCAGGGCGATGAACAGCACCACCCACCAGTTGATGCGGTCGAACGCGAAGAGCACGTAGGACAGGGCGGCCACGATGTTCACGGCCGCCACGAGCGCGTTCTTCACGGCGTTCGCGGACTGCAGCGGGGCCAGCAGAAACACTCCGAGCACGCCCACGAGCAGCACACCCTGCGCGGCCACGAAGTACCCGCCGTAGATCCCGGCCAGGAACACGAGCACGTAGAGGATGGCCGGCTGCTGGGAGCCGTCCACGGCAGCGGCCCCGGGCGAGGCCGTGCTCGGAGTTGCCGACGACGTCGCTCCCCCCGTCCCCCGCGCCGCGGCACCTGTGGTGCCCGCGGAGGCGGGGACAGCGGCGTCGCCACCCGGTGCGGCGGCGACCTGCGCCTCCCGTTCCTTCCGGGCCCTGACCTTGGCCTGCAGCTTCGGCTGGAAGACCACGAACAGCAGCGCCACCACGATCAGGAAGGGTGCGACGACCCCGAAGACCTCCTCGGGCAGGTGCAGCAGCAGGTACGCGCCGATCACCCCGCCCACCACGGAGCACGGCAGCAGCTTCAGCAGTGTCTTCTTCAGCCCGCCGAGCTCGCTGCGGTAGCTCCACGCGCCCGTGAGGTTGCCCGCGATCAGACCCATCGCGTTGGACATGGACGCCGTCACCGGCGGCACGCCGAGCGTCACCAGCACGGGGAACGTCACGAGCGTCCCGGAGCCCACGATCGTGTTGATCGTCCCGGCCCACAGACCCGCCACGAGGATGAGCGCGACCTGCCACCACTCGAAGCCCATGGCGCTGCCGGAGCCGAAGACCTCCGCGGGAACCACCGCGGTGGAAAGTGCCAGCACGGCGGCGCTCAGCGCGCGAACGCGGCGTAGCGGTCCGCCACGCGCACCAGCTTGAGCGGCATGCCGAACGTCTCGGAGAGGTTCTTCTGCGTCATGACCTTCCCCACGGGGCCCGCCGCCACGATCTTCCCGTCACGCAGCAGCAGCGCGTGCGAGAAGCCGTCCGGGACCTCCTCCAGATGGTGCGTGACCATCACCATGGCCGGCGCGGCCTCGTCGCGCGCGAGCTCGTCCAGACGCTGCACGAGCTTCTCGCGCCCGCCCACGTCCAGCCCGGCGGCCGGCTCGTCCAGCAGCAGCAGCTCCGGGTCCGTCATCAGCGCACGGGCGATCAGCACCCGCTTGCGCTCACCGTCCGAAAGCGTCCCGTAGCGGCGGTCGTGCAGCTCCTCGAGCCCCCACGCCCGCAGCAGCTCCTCGCTGCGCGCCGCGTCGGCTTCGTCGTACTCCTCGCGCCACCGCCCGGTCACGCCGTAGGCGGCGGTCAGCACCACGTTCGCCACGGTCTCCGCGTGCGGGATCTGCCCCGCCAGCGGGGCGGAGCTCACGCCGATGCGCGGGCGAAGCTCGAACACGTCCACCGCGCCGAGGATCTCGTCGAGGATGTCTACCATGCCGCTGGTGGGGTGCAACCTGGCCGCCGCGATCGACAGCAGCGTGGACTTGCCCGCCCCGTTGGGGCCCAGGATGACCCAGCGCTCGCCGTCGCGCACGGTCCAGTTCACCGCGTCCAGCAGGGTCTTCTCACCGCGGACCACCGTGACGTCCACCAATTCCAGAACTGAACTCATGACGGCAACTCTAGTGCCCACGGCCCGTCGGTTCGCGGTCCGGCGCACCACGGTCCCTCGCACCTTCGCTTGGGCGCACCGCGGTCCGTCCATAGGTCTCTGGACGGGAGCACGCTGATCTGAAGCACTCGGGTCTGCGGCGCTCGGGTCTGAGGCGCTCTCGTCCGGCGCGCGGTGACGCGGGGACGACGGCGCCGCACCCGTGGCGGCGCGCCTCTGGTCCCGGCAGGGGGGCGGAGCTCAGAGGTCCATGAAGAAGCGCAGGGCGTCCAGGTTGGGGATGTTCAGCTGGGTGTCCGCGACCTCTCGAAGTGCTGGCTTGGCGCGGTAGGCGACCGAGAGTCCCGCCAGGCGCGCCATGTCGATGTCGTTGGCACCGTCCCCCACGACCATGACGTCCTCGGGGTCCACCCCCAGTTCGCGCGCCCACTGCTCGGTGAGCTCCGCCTTCGCGGTGCGGTCGACCACGCGCCCGGTGACCCGGCCGGTCAGCACGCCGTCCTCGACCTCCAGGGTGTTGGCCGCCGAGCGGGTCAGCTCCAGCTTGGCGGCGAGCGGTTCGAGCACCTGCACGAAGCCCCCGGACACTGCGGCGACGGCGTGACCCTCGCGCAGCAGCGTCTGCACGAGCACCTGGGCACCGGGCGAGAGCCGGACGCTGCGTGCAACGTCGCGGACCACGTCAGCGGACAGCCCCGCGAGCACCGCGACGCGATCGCGCAGGGACTCGACGAAGTCGATCTCACCGCGCATCGCACGGTCCGTGACGGCGGCGACTTCCGCCTCACGCCCGGCGTGGGCCGCGAGCAGCTCGATGACCTCCTGACGGATCAGGGTGGAGTCCACGTCGAGGACCACGAGCTTGCGCCTCGAGTGGTCCATCCAGTGGGCGTCCAGGGCATTGAGGTCGATGCCGGGCAGCAGCTGCGACTGCGGATCGGGGCGCAACGCGGCCCGCAGCCGGGGCAGGTCCTCGGTCTGCACGTGCACCGTGAGCGCGTTGTAGCCCTCCACGTCCGCGGCCTGCTCGTCCGAGGCGCTGCCCGTCACCCGCACCCAGTTGTGGGAGTCCACCGTGGCACCGGTGCCCTCCACGAGCTCCAGGATCGCGGGGGTGGATTCCTCTTCCGGCGTGGCGGTGAGGGCGACGACGGCGCAGTGATGGGACATGGCGGCAGTGTATCGGCCCGCACGAACGGGGCACAAAGAAGGCCCCGGGTGGGCGTCCGTGTGACGACGCCGCCCGGGGCCCTCCTGCGCGCTCAGTCCGTAGGTGCTGGGACGGCCCGGTGCCGTCCGGGCGTGCCCGCACGGGAGGGCCACCAGGAGCGGGGGCCGATGTCCAGCGCGAGGGCCGGGACCAGAAGCGACCGCACGATGATCGTGTCCATGAGCACACCGATGGTCACGATGATCGCCAGCTGCACCAGGAACAGGATGGGCAGCACCGCCAGCGCCGCGAAGGTGGCGGCCAGCACGATGCCCGCGGACGTGATGACCCCGCCCGTGGTGACGAGCCCGGCCAGCACGCCCGCCCGGTGGCCCACCGTGACCACTTCCTCGCGCACGCGGCTCATGAGGAAGATGTTGTAGTCGATGCCCAGCGCCACCAGGAACACGAAGCTGAACAGCGGCACTGTGGGGTCCGCCTGGTTGATGCCCATGATGCTGAACACCCCCGTGGCGACTCCTAGTGCAGCGAGGAACGAGAGCACCGTGGTGGCGATGAGCAGCACCGGCATCAGCACGCTGCGCAGCAGGACCATGAGGATCACCAGGATCACGGCCAGAATGATGGGGATGATCAGTGCGCGGTCGTGCTCCGAGGCGGCAATGGTGTCCACCTGCACGGCCGTGGTCCCGCCGATCTTGGCCTCCGGCACGTCAGTGGCGAGCGCGTCCCGCAGCCGTGCGACGGTGGCCTGTGCCGCCTCGGAGTCGGAGGCGTCGGTCAGAGTGGCCTGGATGAGCACGTCCCCCTTGCTCTGAGTGGGTTCCACCCCGGCGAGCGGCCCGGCCTGCGGCGTGGGATACGGCAGCGTGCCGCTCGGCGAGTCCTTGGCGGTGAAGGCGACGGAGGAGACGCCGTCGTCCCCGTCCAGGGCCTTGACCACAGTCTCCGCCTCCCCCTCGGGGGCGAGCACGTACATCGGATCTCCGGTGCCGCCCGGGAAGTGGCGGTCGATGATGGCCAGCCCGTCACGGGCCTCGGACTCCCCCAGCACGAACTCGGACTCGGGGACGCCTCCCGCGTCGAGCTGCGTGGCGCCGGCGGCCGCGGCAGCGAGCACGATCGTGCACACGATCCACACCGCGCGGGACTTGCGGTCCACCAGTCGAGCCACGGCCGCCCACAGGCCCTTGTGCTCGTACGGGTTCATGGCCTCGTCGTGCGACTCGGGGTTCTCGTCCACGCGCGGCGCCTTGGGCCACAGGGCCGCGCGCCCGAAGATCGCGAGCAGTGCCGGCAGCAGGGTCAGCCCGGCGAGGATCGCGAAGACCACGCCGATCGCCGTCGCCGGGCCCACACCGCGGTTGGAGGTCAGCGCGGAGAACAGCAGGCACAGCAGCCCGGCGATCACGGTGGTCCCGGAGGCCAGCACCGCCGGCACGGTGCCCTTCCACGCCACGCGCGTGGCCACCCAGCGCGATGGCGTGTGGTGCAGGGCCTCGCGGAAGCGGGCCGTGTAGAGCAGGCCGTAGTCCGTGGCCGCGCCGATCACGATGATGGAGAGAATGCCCTGGGTCTGACCGCTGAGGTCGATCACCCCGGCCTTGGCCAGGGCGTACACCGTGAGGATGGCCCCGCACAGGGCGGCGACGCTCGTGAGCAGCACCAGGAAGGGCAGGATCGGCGAGCGGTAGACGACCACCAGGATCACGAGCACGGCGACGAGCGCCACGAGCAGCAGCAGCCCGTCGATGCCGGAAAACGCCTCGGAGAGGTCCGCCACGAGACCCGCGGGACCGGAGACCGCCACGGTCAGCCCGCCGGGCATGTCCTCGTCCACGCGGTCGCGGATCGCCTTCACGACGTCCCCGGTCTCGGCGTCCGAGTCCACCAGGGCGATGACCTCCGCCGCCTCGCCGTCCTCGGAGGCGATGGGCGGGGAGACCTCCAGGACCTCCGGGATGTTGCCGAGGGAACCGGTGACGTTCTTGATCTCTTCCAGCTGCGTGTCCGAGAGCTTCTCTCCCGATTCGACGACGATGATGGCGGGCAGCCCGTCCGTGTCCTGGAACTCTCCCAGCCTGTCCTGGACCTGTGTGGCCTGCGAGTCCACCGGCAGGAAGGCCGCCTGCGAGTTGGAGACCACGTCAGAGACCTTGCCGAACGTGGGCCCGCCCACGCCCATCACACCGAACCAGGCGAGCACCAGGGCGATCGCGAGGATCCACCACAGCCCACGGTGGCGCACAGCGTCACGCGGGCTCGTGCCAGGCGCCCCCGCCCGGGCCGTTCCCGTCGGCTCCCCGGGCGACCCGGTTGCACCGTCGGACTCGACGACCCGCCGCGCTCGCTCGCCCGCCTGACCGGGGTGCTGCACAACGTGGGGCTCGTTTCCGTGCTCCTGGTCCGGGACAGGGGTGGCTGGTCTGCTCGGCATGTCTCACCTTTGGGAGGTCTTGGCACATGGGACCACGCGCATACGGCACTGGCCAGGGCAACTCCCCTCCATCGTACGGGTGTCCGCGACCGACTCCCTGACCGCCGTGAGCGGAGCCCGACGACGCCGCGTCGCGCAGCCGGGGTGGCCGCCGGGGGGTCGAACCCCGGGCCCGCCCGCGCGGGGTCGGCCGTTGTGGGGACATCGCGGGGCATGTGAGCCATGCCATTATGTATGAAAGCAAATTCATGCTTGTTCAACATTGTTGGCACCCATCCGGTGCCGCCCGGCGAAAGGCCTCACATGGCTCACTCCCCCGCGCCCGTCCTCGTTGTCACCGGGGGCCTTGCGGCGCTGCTGCTCCTGAGCGGTTGCGCACAGTCCGGCACCTCGGGGGCCTCGGAGGCTTCCCCGGCCCACAGTGTCGCGTCGTCGACGGCGGCACCGCTCGACCAGGAGGCTTCCGCTGCCGTGGGCGCGTCCACCGCGCCGCCGGCCCCGGCGGCAGGAGCCCCTGAGGAGGGGGCGACGGCGTTCCGTGCGGATGACCAGGATGCGGTGGAGGCAGCGCCGAGCACAGGGAGCGTGGCCGAGACGGGCGGTGGCTCCGGCGAACCGTCCGAGGAGTCCTCAACTTCGGGCGGCGGGGCGAGGGCCGGAAGCGCGCAGGCAAGGGGAAACACCTCCGTGTCCCAGGACAGCGCGGCCCGCAAGGTGCAGGACTACGTCGCGCTCATGGGCTTCTCGCGGGAAGGCCTGATCGACCAGCTCGGCTACGAGGGGTTCAGCCCCGAGGAGGCGGCCGCGGCCGTGGACCAGGCTGGGATCGACTACAACGCCCAGGCCGCGAAGAAGGCCGAGGACTACGTCTCGCTCATGGGCTTCTCCCAGCAGGGGTTGATCGAGCAGCTGGAGTTCGACGGGTTCACCCCGGAGCAGGCGGCCCACGGCGTGGACGCCGCCCATCCCGACTACATGGCGCAGGCGGTGAAGAAGGGCAAGGAGTACCTGGACGTTCAGGGATTCTCCCGGCAGGGGTTGATCGAGCAGCTGGAGTTCGACGGGTTCACCCCGGAGCAGGCGGCCCACGGCGCCACGGGCAACGGCCTGTGAACTTGGCCTGACATGAGAAGATCCCGCCCGACCGTGATGGTCGAGCGGGATCTTCGCTCTGTGCGCGAGGGGGGACTTGAACCCCCACCCTCTAATACGAGGACTAGCACCTCAAGCTAGCGCGTCTGCCTATTCCGCCACCCGCGCAGGTGTCGCAGGGCGTTTCGGTCTTCTCTCGAAAACCTCCGTGGCCCTGGGCAACGACAAGAAACCTACCACAGTTGCCTGGCCCGTTCTAACCGAGCGCGGGCGACAGCGCCCAGATCCTGCCGAGCGGCGTCGCCCGCGGGTGGGGGCGAAACGCGACAAGCGGCTACTTGCCCGCCTTCGCCAGGAAGTCCTCGGCGCCGCCCACGAGCTCCACGTGCCCGTTCTCGACTTCCTCGGTGACCATCTTCGCGATCTCCTGCGCGAATTCGTTGACCGTGTACAGCTTTCCGGCCGCTTCACGACGCTCGTCCAGGGCTCCGGGGCGGGCGCGGTTGAGCAGGGTGGCGGTGACGGTGCCCTCGATCATGTCCGCGGAGACAACCACGAGGTCCACGCCCTTCTCTGCGAGTTCGGGGACGCGGGCGGTGAGGGTGTCCTCCCCCGCTCGCTTGGAGCGGGCCACGGCGTCGTACTCGGGCATCGTCTCCACCTGGTTGATGAAGTGCGCCTGGTGGCTCGTGACGAACACTACGCGGCCACCGCGCGGCAGCAGTTCGAGGGCGTCCGTGAGGGCGTCGTTCTGCGCGTCCCTGTTGAGCTTCAGCGCGTAGTCCTCGCCGAGGTCCGTCTCCATGCCGCCGGAGGCGTTGAGGACCAGCACGTCCAGACCGCCGAACTCGTCCGTGGCCGCCTGGAACAGGTTGGCGCGGGACTCGGGATCGGTGATGTCCGCCTGGACGGCAACGGCCCGGCCGCCGGCCTCCGTGATCTCCTTGACCACCTTGTTGGCGCGCGGCGCCTTCTGCCGGAAGTTGATCACCACGTTGGCGCCCTCGCCCGCGAGGATCTTTGCAGTGTCCGCGCCGACCCCGCGCGAGGATCCGGTGATGATCACGGTCTTGCCTGCCACTGAGCTCATGCGCTTACTCCTTCGAGGGGAAACTTCTGTGGACCGGGAGGGGCGTCAGTGCCCCACGCCCAGCCCGCCGTCTACGGGGATGATAGCGCCGGACACGTACGCGGCCCCCTCGGACACCAAGTACGTCACGGCCGCGGCGACCTCGGAGGCGTGGCCGAAACGGTTCACGGGGATCATGGAGCGGTAGTTCTCCTTGACCTCCTCCGGCAGCTCCTGCGTCATGGCGGTATCGATGTAGCCGGGCGCCACCACGTTGGCCGTGACACCGCGGGAGCCGAGCTCCCGGGTGATCGCGCGCGCCATGCCCACCAGCCCGGCCTTGGACGAGGCGTAGTTCACCTGGCCGGGGGCACCGGTGTAGCCCACCACGGAGGAGATGAACACCACGCGGCCGCGCTTCAGACGCATGAACCCCTTGGTGGCTCGCTGCACCACGCGGAACGCGCCGGTGAGGTTGGTGTCGATCACGTCCTGGAAGTCCGCTTCCTTCATGCGCACGAGCAGCGCGTCCTTGGTGACGCCCGCGTTGGCCACGAGGACCTCCACGGGGCCGAACTGCGCCTCGATCTCCTTGAACGCGGCGTCCACCGAGGCGGAGTCGGTGACGTCCGCGCGGACGGTGTGTGCGCCGTCGGGACCGTCGCCTCCCGAACGGGACGTGACCACCACGTTGTCGCCGGCGGCCACGAAGGCCTCGGCGATGGCACGGCCGATGCCGCGGTTGCCTCCCGTAACGAGCACGGTGCGCGCGGTCGAGGTCTGTTCGGTCATGGGGAAGCCTTCCGTGGACGGGTGGTCGCCGTGCTCCCACCGCGACCGTGGATCAGAACCTCCAGCATCCTAACCGCCCTCTCACCTGCGACGCTCTCCCAGGTGGCGCGCACTTGGGGGCGCACCGCAACGGTGAGAGAATGGTCAGCACGCTCCCGGCTGCTCCGGGTGCGCCGGGGCAGGCCCCGCGGACGAACTCGCCGAAGGACGTTCACCATCACACGCTCCCACCCGCAGACGAACGGCTCCACCGAGGTGCACTCCATCACCACGGCGGCGGATCCGCACACCTCGGACATGAGCCAGCGCATGAAGGTGTACTCCATCCAGATGGGCCTGCGGGTGGTGTGCATCATCGGAATGGTGCTCATCGACAACCTGGTGGCGCGCATCGTGCTGCTGCTGGGCGCCGCGCTGCTGCCCTGGTTCGCGGTGATGCTCGCCAACAAGGGCGCGGACCGCTCGCAGCGCGCCGGCTCGGCGTATGCCCCGCCGCAGCGCACCGAGCTGCCCACCGCCGCGGAGGCGAGCGAACGGGCACCGGATCCGGAGAACGTGGTGGTGGACGCGGAGTACACCGTCCACAGCCCCCGCCCGGAGCTGCCCCGCCCGCCCCACACGGCCACTCGCCGCAACTGAGCGCCCCGCACGACCCCCACACCGTCACCTCGGGAGGACACGCACACGGTGGAATTCGATCTCCTCGGTTCACTCGACCCCCAACGCCCCGCGGCGGACGCGGCACGCCCCCGGCCCGCGGAGACCGCCCCGGGTGCGGTGTGCTCGCGCCGCGGCTGCCAGGCCCCCGCCCGGTGGACCCTGCTGTGGAACAACCCGCGGGTGCACACGCCCGAGCGCCGCAAGGCGTGGCTCGCGTGCGACGAGCATCGCGAGCACCTCGCGGACTTCCTGGGGCAGCGCGGCTTCCTCAAGTCCGTGGAGCCGTTCGAGGAGGACGGCGACGACGCCGCGGCGCCCAGCCCAAGCGAGACACCCGGGCTGCGCCAGGCACCCGGGCCGCACGAGACACCCGCGGGGCGCGGCGTCGTCGGCTCCCCAGAGTCCGGCACCGACCGGGCCGCAGGACAGGGCGGTCGCTGATGCGCAAGTACTCGTTCCTGCGCTCGACCACGTGGC
This sequence comes from Kocuria sp. HSID17590, assembly GCF_003989485.1. Taxonomy (NCBI): domain Bacteria; kingdom Bacillati; phylum Actinomycetota; class Actinomycetes; order Micrococcales; family Micrococcaceae; genus Kocuria; species Kocuria sp. HSID17590. The sequence continues at coordinate 23,910 of NZ_RBMB01000004.1, forward strand.
TCGGCTGGTTCGCCCTCACGTGCGTGGCGGCCGCACTGTGCCTCTACCTGGCGCAGTGGCAGATGTCCCGCAACGACCACCTGGTGGCCGAGAACGCGAAGATCACCGAGAACTACGACGCCGCCGCGTACAACTCCGAGACGGGCCTGCCCCTGTTCGAGGACTACGACGACTCCCGCACGTGGCACCCCGTGCAGCTGCGCGGCAGCTACCTGGTCCAGGACACCGTGCTGGTGCGCAACCGGCCCCACGACGGCCGGGTGGGCTACGACGTGCTCGTCCCGTTCCGCACCACGGAGGGCACGGTGGTGGCCGTGGACCGGGGCTGGATCCCCACCGACGACTCCGCGAACGGCATGCCCTCGACCGTTCCCGCTCCCCCGAGCGGCACCGTGACGGTCACCGCACGGCTGCGCCCCTCCGAGGGGGCGCTGGACCGCGGGGCACCGGACGGTCAGGTGGCCTCGATCGACCTGCGCGACCTCTCCTCCCGCTGGGGCGGGGACCTCGCCACCGGGGGCTACGGCGAGCTCGTCTCCGAGGATCCCGCCGCGGCCGCCACGCCGCAGGCGCCCGAGCGCCCTGAGGTCTCCTACGGCCCGCACCTGTCCTACTCGCTGCAGTGGTACGCGTTCGCGGTGCTCGTGTTCGTGGCCTACGGCTACTCGGCGCGCCAGCACGTGAAGAACGAGGAGTGGGACCGTGCCTACGCGGCCGAGGTCGAGCGCCGGCTCGCCCGCTACTACGACGCCGAGGGCAACTACATCGGCGAGATGGACGAGGACCTGGTGATCCGCCAGCTGCAGATGGCCGACGACATGCCCGCGCACCTGAAGTCCCTGTACCGCCCCAAGCGCACGCGGGCCACCACGGGCATCACGGACGAGTACGAGGAGGACGCCCTGCTGGACGCCCTCGAGACGCAGCACCGCCAGTAACCGGCCCGGAGCGGCACCGCCCGCCCGCGCCGGCCCACCCGTGACGAAGGAGTCGCCGTGAAGATCAGAGCTGCCGTGCTGGACGAGATCGGGGTGCCCCGGCCGTTCGCCGAGTCCCGCCCGCTGTCCGTGCAGGAGCTGGAACTGGACGAGCCGGGACCGGGCGAGCTGCTCGTGCGGATCCGGGCGGCCGGGGTGTGCCACTCGGACCTCTCCGTGGTGGACGGCAACCGGCCCCGCCCCCTGCCCATGGTGCTCGGCCACGAGGCGTCCGGCGTCGTGGAGCAGGTGGGCGAGGGCGTCACGGACGTCTCCCCCGGGGACCAGGTCACCACCGTGTTCCTGCCGCGCTGCGAGGACTGCGCCAACTGCGCCACCAACGGGAAGCTGCCCTGCACCCCGGGCACCGAGACCAACAACGCCGGGCTGCTGCCGGGCTCCACCCTGCGGCTGCACCGCGACGGGCAGGACGTCCACCACCATCTGGGGGTCTCCGGTTTCGCGTCCCACGCCGTGGTGAGCCGCCAGTCGGTGGTACCAGTGGGTGCCGACGTGCCCCCGGAGATCGCTGCCGTGGTGGGGTGCGCCGTGCTCACGGGTGGCGGGGCCGTGCTCAACGCGGGGCGGCCCTCGGACGGGGACACGGTCATCGTCGTGGGGCTCGGCGGAGTGGGCATGGCCGCCCTCCTAACTGCGCTGTCCCTGCAGAAGGGCCCCGTGATCGGCGTGGACGCCAACCCCGAGAAGCTCGCGAGGGCCAGGGAGCTGGGCGCCTCTGCCGTGTACACCCCCGACGAGCTCGCCGACAACGGTGTGCGCGCGGACGTGGTCGTCGAGGCCGCCGGGCACCCCCGCGCCTTCGAGAGCGCCGTGGCGGCCACCGCTCCGGGCGGAACCACGGTCACCGTGGGCCTGCCCTCCCCCGATGCGCGCTCCACCATCGCCCCGCTCGGACTCACCGCCGAGGCGCGGACCATCGTGGGCTCCTACCTGGGCTCCGCCGTGCCGTCGCGGGACATCCCCGTCTACCTGGACCTGTGGCGCGCTGGCAGGCTTCCCATCGAGGAGCTGATCACCGAGCGGGTGGCCCTCGCGGACATCAACGAGAGTTTCGACCAGCTCGCGGACGGCCGCGCGGTGCGTCAGGTCATCCTCTTCGAGGACTGACGCCCGCGGACACGCGCACCACCACGGCCCCACCAGGGCGACGAGCGGAGTCCTGTCCCCAGCCTCGGGGGTGGACCGGCGCGTTGCACTGTCACGGCCACGCCGCGCCGCGGGACTGAGCACCCGCGCGGCCCCGCGGCGTCGTCGGTGCCCCGGGGATCAGGCCAGGCTGATGAGGTCCTGGTACTCCTGGCTCCACAGGTCCTCCACGCCGTCCGGGAGCATGACTACGCGCTCGGGCTCAAGGGCCTCCACCGCGCCCTCGTCGTGGGAGACCAGGACCACGGCGCCCTCGTAGGTGCGCAGCGCGTTGAGGATCTCGCGGCGCGACGCCGGGTCAAGGTTGTTGGTGGGCTCGTCGAGCAGGAGCACGTTCGCCGACGACGCCACCAGGGTGGCCAGCGCCAGGCGCGTCTTCTCGCCGCCGGAGAGCACCCCGGCGGGCTTGTCGACGTCGTCGCCCTGGAACAGAAAGGAGCCGAGGATCGTGCGGACCTGGGTGTCTGCGAGGTCCGGTGCGGCGGACTTCATGTTCTCCAGCACGGTGCGGTCCGTGTCCAGGGTGTCGTGCTCCTGGGCGAAGTACCCGAGCTTCAGGCCGTGGCCGGGGATCACCTCACCGGTGTCCGGCTCGGACTGCCCGGCGAGCATCCGCAGCAGGGTGGTCTTGCCTGCGCCGTTGAGGCCCAGGACCACCACTCGGGAGCCGCGGTCGATCGCGAGGTCCACGTCCGTGAAGATCTCCAGGGACCCGTAGGACTTGGACAGCCCCTGTGCGGTCAGGGGGGTCTTGCCGCAGTCCGCCGGCTTGGGGAAGCGGATTGCGGCCACCTTGTCCTGCACGCGCTCGCCCTCGATGCCCGCCATGAGCCGCTCGGCGCGGCGGATCATCTGCTGGGCGGCGGAGGCCTTGGTGGCCTTCGCGCGCATCTTGTTGGCCTGGTCCATCAGCACGCCAGCCTTCTTCTCGGCGTTCGCGCGCTCGCGCTTTCGCCGGGCCTGGTCCTGCTCGCGCTGCTGCAGGTAGTTCTTCCACGTCATGTTGTAGACGTCCACCACGCAGCGGTTGGCGTCCAGGTAGAGCACCTTGTTCACGACCATCTCCATGAGCTCCACGTCGTGGGAGATCATCAGCAGCCCGCCCTGGAAGCCGCGCAGGAACTCGCGCAGCCACACGATGGAGTCGTGGTCCAGGTGGTTGGTGGGCTCGTCCAGGAGCATGGTGTCCGCGTCCGAGAACAGGATCCGTGCGAGCTCCACGCGGCGGCGCTGGCCGCCGGAGAGCGTGTGCAGCGGCTGGTCCAGCACACGGCCGGGAAGATTCAGGTTGTTCGTGATCGTGGCGGCCTCGGACTCCGCCGCGTAGCCGCCGCCCGCGAGGAACTCGGACTCCAGCCGGTCGTAGCGGCGCATCGCCTTGGCGCGCACGGTCTCGTCCTCCGAGGCCATCTCCTCCTCGGTGCGGCGCAGCCGGGAGATCACGCCGGCGAGGTTGCGCGCGGAGAGGATGCGGTCCCGGGCCAGCTGGTCCATGTCGTCCACCTTGGGGTCCTGCGGCAGGTAGCCGATGGACCCGGAACGCGTGACCTCGCCGGCTGCGGGCAGCGTGAGCCCGGCCAGCACCTTGGTCATGGTGGTCTTCCCGGCTCCGTTGCGGCCCACCAGGCCCACCTTGTCGCCCTTGTCCACCCGGAAGCTCACCTCGTCCATGAGCAGGCGTGCTCCGGCGCGCAGTTCGAGGTTCGTGACGGTGATCAAGGGTGCAGAGCCTTTCGTAGGCGGTCTCGCTCGGGGCTGCTCCCGGGGCCGGTGCGCTCGTGCGCTGCGCGGGCCCGTGACACGGTCACGGGGTGCGGGCCTCCCGGGGCAGACAGAAACCCCGTGGATCCGGGGCACTGCCCAGTCTACCCGGGGCCGCAAATCGGCGCCGCGGCGTCGTCCCCGCCCCATGGCGCCGCCGCGCGCGAGGCGACAACTAGACTGCCTGCCATGACTTCTCCCGCGCGGGAAACCCGCTCCCTCACGTCCTTCGACCTCGCCAACATTGCCGTGTTCGCCGCCCTGACGTGCGTGCTGGCACTGGCGCCGGCGATACCCGTGGGTGCCGTCGGTGTGCCCATCACGCTGCAGACGCTCGCCGTGTTCCTCACGGGCATGATCCTCGGAGGCTGGCGCGGTTTCCTGGCGCTGCTGCTCTACGTGGTGGTGGGTCTGCTGGGCGTGCCGGTCTTTGCCGGATTCGTTGGCGGACCGGCAGTGCTGGCCGGACCCTCCGCCGGGTACCTGCTCTCCTTCCCGTTCGCGGCCGCGCTCGTTGGCGCGCTCGCCCACCGCAGCGTGCGCGGTGAGCGGGTACGACGACGCGACGGCGCCACCTCCGTGGCTCCGGAACGTCGCGGGGGTCTCACCGTCAAACTGATCGGCGCGGGCCTCGCCGGTCTCGTGCTCTCCCACGTGGTGGGCACCGCGGGCCTGATGATCAACGCGGGGCTCGGACTCGGGGCGGCCGTTGTCACGGACCTCGCCTTCGTCCCCGGGGACATCGTCAAGGTGGTTGTCGCCGCACTGATCGCCGTGGCGGTGCACCGTGCGTTCCCCCGCATGGCCGGGGCGGTTCTCTGAGTGGCTGACGAGCCGCGTGCCGCCCCATCCCAGCAGCCGGGCGGGGAGACGCCGCACGGGGAAATCCCGGACGGGGAGATGCCGGACTCGGAGTCCTCGCACCGGGAGTCCCTGTACTGCGCGGACGTGACCGTGACCGTGGAGGGCCCGCGCGGGCCCGTGACCGTGCTGGAGGGTGTGGACTGCGAGTTCACCGCACGGCGCACCGCAGTGGTCGGGCTCAACGGCTCCGGCAAGTCCACGCTGCTGCGGCTGTTCAACGGGCTCGTCACGCCGTCCTCGGGAGTGGTGCGGACGGGCAGCGTGGACCCGGTGGCGTTCCCCCGCCACGCCCGGTCCCTGGTGGGCTTCGTGTTCACGGACCCCTCCTCCCAGATCCTCATGCCCACCCCGCTCGAGGACATCGAGCTGTCCCTGCGGCGCAGCGTGCGGGACCGCGCCGAGCGCACCGAGCAGGCGATGACCTGGCTGCGGCGGCTTGGCCTGGAGGACCGCGCGCACCACAGCGTCTTCGACCTCTCCGGGGGTGAGCGCCAGCTGGTGGCCCTGGCGGCCGTGCTGGCCGTGGACCCCCGCGTGCTCGTGCTGGACGAGCCCACCACCCTGCTGGACCTGCGCAACCGGCTGCGGCTGCGCGAGCTGCTGGACGGTCTCCCCCAGCAGCAGCTGCTCAGCACGCACGACCTCGACCTCGCGACCTCCGCGGACCACGTGGCGGTCGTCCACGAGACCCGTCTCATCGACCAGGGCCCGCCCGAGCGGATGCTCCCCCTCTACCGGCACTGGTGCGAGACGGGCTTCCCCGGGGAGACGGCCGCGTGAGAGATCGCGCCCGCTCACGTTCGCGCAGCGACGACCTGCTCGGCACCTACGTGCCGGGAACCTCCCTGCTGCACCGCTGTCCCCTGTGGCTCAAGGCGCTCCTCGTGCTCGGGGCGTGCCTGGCGGTCATGACCGCGCGGGACTGGCGGTTCTCCCTGTGCACTCTGGCGCTCACGGCGGCGGTCTCTGCCGCCTGCGGCCTGGGAGTGCGCCGGTGGGCGCGCTCGCTGCGCCCGCTGCTGCTGCTCGTCGTCCTGCTGACGGCCTACCACCTCGTTGCCAACGGCCCAGCACGCGCCGCCGACGTCGTGCTCTCCCTGCTCGCCGTGGTCACCCTCACCCGCCTGCTCATCTCGACCACGCCCCTCCCCCGGCTCATCGACGGGCTCGTGCTGCTGTCCTCACCCCTGCGCCTCGCGGGCGTGGACCCAGAGCGCATCGGACTCGCGGTCTCCCTCATGATCCGGTCCGTCCCCTGGCTCTTCGGAGTCCTCGCCTCCCTGCGCGACGCCGCCGCGGCCCGCACCGTGCGCCCGCACCCCGTGCAGCTGGTCACCCCCGCGGTCATCTCGACCGTGGACTACGCCCACCGCACCGGGGAGGCGCTCGCGGCACGAGGACTCGAGTAGCCGCGCCACGGCGTCGTCCCCGCCCAATCGTCCCGGTGCCCGCACCGTGGCCCTATGCTTCCCCCATGAGCTTCAACGACAACTCCCAGCTGAACTCCGGCCGGGTCAGCTCCGGCGGCGGCGGTGGGCGTGGCATCGCCGTGGGTGGCGGACTGGGCGGCGTGGTCCTGCTGCTGATCGCGGGTCTTTTCTTCGGCCAGGACGGCATCGACGCCCTGACCGGCGGCGGCACCCAGGACACGGCCGGCACCGAGCAGGTGGACTCCGGGCTCGCGGACCGCTGCCGCACCGGCGCGGACGCGAACACGGATACCTCGTGCCGCATGGTGGCCACCGTGCAGTCTCTCGACCAGTTCTGGGGCGACTACCTGCCCCGGGCCACGGGGAAGCAGTACACGGAACCGGGCGTCGTGCTGTTCACCGGCACGGACAGCACGTCGTGCGGCCAGGCGTCCTCGGCCACCGGCCCGTTCTACTGCCCGTCGGACTCGACCGTCTACCTGGACACCGGCTTCTTCGAGGAGATGCGCACCCAGTTCGGCGCGGACGCGGACGCCCTCGCCCAGGAGTACGTGATGGCGCACGAGGTGGGCCACCACATCCAGGACCTGCAGGGCACCCTCGGCCGGGCCCAGCAGGACCCCAACGGCGCGAATTCCGGCGCGGTGCGCACCGAGCTGCAGGCGGACTGCTACGCGGGGATGTGGGCCCACCACGCCACCGAGTCCGGCGGGGCGGTGCAGCTGCAGCCGATCACGCGCGCGCAGCTCTCGGACGCGATCGAGGCGGCCGGAGCCATCGGCGACGACCGCATCCAGGAGGCCGCCCGCGGCCGTGCCAATCCCGAGTCCTTCACGCACGGCACCTCCGCGCAGCGTCAGGCCTGGTTCCTCACGGGGTACCAGACCGGTGACCTCGCGGCCTGCAACACCTTCTCCGCGCGCAACCTCAACCACCCGGACGCGCTGAGCTAGGACGCTGAGCCAGGACAACGTGGCAGGGCTCCGCCCGGGCGGCACGTGCCCCGCGCCGGTGCCCCAGCGGAGACCGGCCACGGTCCTCCGGCCGAGCTCTGCTTCCGGGACCGCTCTGGGATCCTGGCGCGGCTCAGACCCGGTCCGTGTCCGCCGCGCGCTCCAGCCACGGTGCGCGCATCGACTCGGGGCCCAGGTCCGCGATGGAGCCCGCTCCCATGAGCATCATGTCCGTGCGGATCTGCGCCTCCAGCAGCTCGATCACCCGCGAGACACCCTGCTCGCCGCCGGCCATGAGTCCGTACAGGTACGCCCGCCCGATCAGCACGAAGTCTGCGCCGGCGCACAGCGCGGTCACCACGTCCGCGCCGGAGAGGACTCCGGAGTCCAGGATCAGGGGGACGCCCGGGCCCACCTCCTCGCGCACGCCCGGCAGAGAGGTCAGCGCCACGGGTGCCCGGTCCAGCTGGCGGCCGCCGTGGTTGGAGACCACGAGCCCGTCCGCGCCCACACTCATGGCCCGCCGGGCGTCGTCGCGAGTGAGGACACCCTTCACGAACAGCTGGCCGTCCCACTGCTCGCGGATCCAGGCGAGGTCGTCCAGGTCCAGGCCGGGGTCGAACATCGAGGAGATCAGGTCCGCCAGCGTGGAGGACGTGTTCGAGAGGGACGCGAACTTCAGCGAGTCCGTGGTCAGGAAGTTGAACCACCACTCGGGCCGGTAGGAGGCGTCCAGCACGGTGCCGGGCGTCAGGCGCGGCGGGATGACCATGCCGTTGCGCACGTCCCGCAGCCGCTGACCGGGAACGGGCGTGTCCACGGTGACGAGCAGCGTGCGCACACTGGCGGCCTTCGCGCGCTGCAGCAGGTCCAGCGACGCCGCGTGGTCGCGCCACAGGTAGAGCTGGAACCAGCGCTCGGCGTCCGGGGCGGCATCCCGCACCTCCTCGATCGCGCGGGTGCCCATGGTGGACAGCGAGAACGGGATCCCGGCCTTCTCAGCCGCCCGAACTCCCCCGATCTCGCCCTCCGCGTGCATGAAACGCGTGAACCCGGTGGGCGCGATCCCGAACGGCAGAGCGCTGCGGAAGCCCGCGATCTCGGTGCTGAGGTCCGCGGTGTCCGTCCCGTGCAGGATCTTCGGCAGCAGCTCCACGGACTCGAACGCCTCGCGGCTGCGCCGGTAGGTCAGCTCCTGGCCGGCCGCGCCGTCCACGTAGTCGAACGCCGGTTTTGGGGTGCGACGCCGCGCGATCCGGCGCAGCGCCTCCACGTCCGCGGCCTTGGCCAGCCGGGCAGCGCGGCGGTCAGGGTTGAAGGAGCCGAACTGCATGAGCGGCTTCAGTTCTGAGAGCTGGGGCAGGTGGCGTCGCACGGGAGTCCTCACGGTTGCGGGTGGTCCCTTCCGAACCTAGCACCGGGTCCGGCAGCGGTCCCAGCACCTGTCAGATCGGGCGGCCTCTGGAGGACCCGGACATGTTCCAGCATGTCCCCGGGCACGGAACAGGGCACGACCGTGGTGGTCGTGCCCTGTTCTCTACCGTGCCGCCGGTGCGTGAGCGGCGGTGCGGGCCTCAGATGTTGAAGCCCAGCGCCCGCATCTGGTCACGGCCGTCCTCGGTGATCCGCTCCGGACCCCACGGGGGCATCCAGATCCAGTTCACGTGCCACTCGTCCACGGCGGGCGAGAGGTTCTGGGCCACCTGCTCCTCGATGACGTCCTGCAGCGGACACGCCGCCGTGGTCAGGGTCATGTCGAGGCGCAGGGAGTCGTCGTCCTGGTACTGCAGGCCGTACAGCAGACCGAGGTCCACGATGTTCACGCCCAGCTCCGGGTCGATCACGTTCTTCAGCAGGTCCTCGATCTCCGCGAGCGAGGCCTGGCCCTTGGGGCCCTGCTCCGCCGCGGCGGTCTCGGTGGAATCACTCACGGGATCCTCCTCCGGTCTCGTGTGCGCCGCGCCTACTTGGCGGCGGCCTGCACGTAGCGGTCGTAGCCCTCGTTCTCGAGCTGCTCCGCGAGCTCGGGCCCGCCCTGGTCCACCACGCGGCCGTCCGAGAACACGTGGACGAACTGCGGCTTGATGTAGCGCAGGATCCGCGTGTAGTGGGTGATCAGCATGATGCCGGTGTTGTCCTGCTCGAGGGCGCGGTTGACACCCTCGGACACGATCTTCAGGGCGTCGACGTCCAGGCCGGAGTCGGTCTCGTCCAGCAGGGCGATCTTCGGCTTGAGGATCTCGAGCTGCAGGATCTCGTGACGCTTCTTCTCACCGCCGGAGAAGCCCTCGTTCACGTTGCGCAGCAGCATGTCGGTGTCGATCTTCAGCTTCTCCATGGCGGTGCGGACGTCCTTGGTCCACGTGCGCAGGGAGGGGGCCTCGCCGTCGACGGCCGTCTTGGCCGAGCGCAGGAAGTTGGAGGTGGTCACGCCCGGGATCTCCACGGGGTACTGCATGGCCAGGAAGAGCCCGGCGCGCGCCCGCTCGTCCACGGACATCTCCAGCACGTCCTGGCCGTCCAGGGTCACGGAGCCGGAGTCCACCTGGTACTTGGGGTGGCCCGCGATGGTGGAGGCCAGCGTGGACTTGCCCGAGCCGTTGGGGCCCATGATCGCGTGCACCTCACCGGAGTTGATGGTCAGGTTCACGCCCTTGAGGATGGGCTTGGTGGTCTCGTCGTCCAGGATGACGGACGCGTGGAGGTCCTTGATCTCCAGAGTTGACATGGGGTGATTCTCCTTGTGGTCGTGGGCACCGGCCCGGTCGAGGGCTCGGGTGCGACGTTCGTGGGTGAGGGCTGCGGCGCGGGGCCGGTCTCAGTTCTCGGTGCGGGCGAGCTCGTCCTCGAGGGAGGCGCGCAGCTGCTCCTCGAGGGCCTCGACGCCCACCTGCTGGATGATCTCGAAGAGGAATCCGCGCACGACCAGGCGGCGTGCTTGGTCCTCCGGGATGCCGCGGGACATCAGGTAGTACAGGTGCTCGTCGTCCAGCTGGCCCGTGGTGGAGGCGTGGCCCGCACCGGCGATCAGGCCGGTCTCGATCTCCAGGTTCGGCACCGAGTCCATGCGGGGGCCGTCGTTGAGGATCAGGTTGCGGTTTAGCTCGTAGGTGTCCGTGCCCTCGGCCTCCGCGCGAATCAGGACGTCCCCGACCCACACGCCGTGGGCGTTCTCGCCCTGCAGCGCGGACTTGTAGTTCACGCGGGACTTGCAGCGCGGCACCGAGTGGTCCACGAACAGGCGGGACTCCAGGTGCTGGCCCTCGTCCACGAACGTGAGGCCGTACATGGCCACGTCGCCGCCGGTCGCGGTGAAGCGGGTGGACGGCGTGACGCGCACGAGGTCTCCCCCGAGGCTCACGAGCACGTGCTTGAACGTGGCGTCCTTGCCCAGGCGGGCCTGCTGCGAGGACGCGTGGACGGAGTCGTCCGTCCACTCCTGCAGCGAGACCACGGTGAGGGAGGCGCCGTCCGCGACGGCGAACTCCACGTTCTGGGACAGCACGGCCGTGCCCACGTGGCGCAGCACCACGAGCGCGCGGGAGTTCTCCCCGGCGTCGACGACCACGTGCTGGGCCGCCGGGCGGTCCGACTCGCCCGTGAACGTGACGATCACGGGCTCCTGGACCTCGGCGTCGCGCGGGATCGAGATGACGGTGGCCTCGCGGAACGCGGACCACGCGTTCGCGGAGACCCGGTCCTCGGGGATGCCGGCCGAGCCGATGCGGGCGTCGTCGCGCGGCACCGAGGTGACCTCCACGGCGTCGTCCCCGGTGACGGAGACCGCGGGTGCGGGACCGTCCAGGGCGGCGTCGTCGAGACCGCGCAGCCGCTTCAGCGGCGTGAAGCGCCAGTCCTCGAGCTTGGTGGTCAGCGGCGGGAAGTCCGCGACGTCGTAGGACGTGGTGCGTCCGGCGCGGGAGGAGTCCGGCACACCCGAGATGTCACCGTGCTGCGTGTGCCTGATCTCGGGCTCACCGGCCTGGTTGCGGCCCTCCTGCAGGGTCTCGCCCTCCTGGCTCATGCCGGGGATGGCCACGCGGTCCTCACCGGTGGGGACCCCGCCCACCTCCTCGCTCGTGTCCTGGGTGTCGCGGGCGGTCTGATCAGTGGTGGACATATCAGCCAACGGATCCTTCCATTTGCAGTTCGATGAGACGGTTGAGCTCGAGCGCGTACTCCATGGGCAGCTCGCGGGCGATCGGCTCGACGAAGCCGCGGACGATCATCGCCATGGCCTCCTCCTCCGGCATGCCGCGCTGCATCAGGTAGAACAGCTGCTCCTCGGACACGCGCGAGACCGTGGCCTCGTGGCCCATGGTGACGTCGTCCTCGCGGATGTCCACGTACGGGTACGTGTCGGAGCGGGAGACCGTGTCCACCAGCAGGGCGTCGCACACCACGTTGGACTTCGAGTGGGTGGCGCCCTCGCGCACCTGCACCAGACCGCGGTAGGCCGAGCGGCCGCCGTTGCGGGCCACGGACTTGGAGACGATCGAGGAGGACGTGTTCGGGGCGATGTGCACCATCTTGGAGCCGGTGTCCTGGTGCTGGCCCTCACCCGCGAAGGCGATCGACAGCGTCTCGCCGCGGGCGTGCTCGCCGGTCATGTAGACCGCCGGGTACTTCTGGGTGACCTTGGAACCGATGTTGCCGTCGATCCACTCCATGGTGGCGCCCTCGTGGGCGATGGCCCGCTTGGTCACCAGGTTGTACACGTTGTTGGACCAGTTCTGGATGGTCGTGTACCGCACCCGGGCGTTCTTCTTGCAGATGATCTCCACCACGGCGGAGTGCAGCGAGTCCGTCTTGTAGATCGGCGCCGTGCAGCCCTCGATGTAGTGGACGTAGGAGTCCTCGTCCGCGATGATCAGCGTGCGCTCGAACTGGCCCATGTTCTCCGTGTTGATGCGGAAGTAGGCCTGCAGGGGGATGTCCACGTGGACACCCTTGGGCACGTACACGAACGAGCCGCCGGACCACACGGCGGTGTTCAGCGCGGCGAACTTGTTGTCGCCCACGGGGATCACGGTGCCGAAGTACTCCTCGAAGAACTCGGGGTGCTCCTTCAGGGCGGTGTCCGTGTCCATGAAGATCACGCCCTGGGCCTCGAGGTCCTCGCGGATCTGGTGGTAAACCACCTCGGACTCGTACTGCGCGGCCACACCGGCCACCAGGCGGTTGCGCTCCGCCTCCGGGATGCCGAGCTTCTCGTACGTGTTGCGGATGTCGTCCGGCAGCTCCTCCCAGGAGCCCGCCTGCTGCTCCGTGGAGCGCACAAAGTACTTGATGTTGTCGAAGTCGATCCCGGAGAGGTCCGCGCCCCACGTGGGCATGGGCTTGCGGTCGAAGAACTTCAGGCCCTTCAGACGCAGCTGCGTCATCCAGTCCGGCTCGCTCTTCTTGGCCGAGATGTCCCGGACCACCTCTTCGTTGATGCCGCGGCGCGCGGAGGCGCCGGCATCGTTCTTGTCGGACCATCCGTACTGGTACTGCCCGATCCCCTCGAGCTCCGGGTTCATCTCCAGGATCTCGGAAATCGTGGTGTCGCCTGTCATGTCGCCCGCGGTCTCCGCGGGCACGATGCGCTCGGTCATGACAACCCTCCCTGTCGTGCGGTTGTGTGGTTGGTGGAGTGTGTGGATCCCGCGCTGCGAAGCTGCAGCGGGACGTGTGTGGTGCAGACGTGGGCCCCGGCCGCCATGGTGGACAGCCTGCGGACGTCCACGTCCAGCAGCTCGGAGATCAGCTCCGTCTCCTGCTCGCAGAACTCGGGGTGCTCGTTCGCGATCTCCTGGATGGGACAGTGGCCCTGGCACAGCTGGGCGGAGCGCAGCGCCACGCCCTTGGGGCCCCGCGGCGTGACCGTGGTGTGGGAGGCCACGAAGCCGTCGCGGCTCATGGCCGCGGTGAGGGCGTTGAGCCGGGCCTCGACGTCGTCCCCCGCCGCTTCGACCTGCGGACGGTAGCGCTCGCGCATCCGGTCTACGTGGTCCGCGACGAACGCTCGGACGAGTTCGTCCCCGCCCACCCGCTGCATCGTGTCGATGGCCTCCCGCGCCAGTCCCAGGTAGTCGTGGCCGAGCTGCTCGTGGCCCCCGGGGGCGACGACGTAGCGCCGGGCCGGGCGCCCCGCACCGGATCGCGTGCTGCGCACCAGGGAGACCTCGATGATCTGCTCGGCCTCGAGCGCGTCCAGGTGACGGCGCACGGCGGCCGGGGTGAGACCGAGGTCCTTGGCGATCTGCGCCGCCGAGATGGGGCCGTGGGCGAGCACCAGGGAGAGCACCCGCGAACGGGTGGTGTCATCCTGCTCCGAGCGGACCGCGGGTGCGCGGTCCGTGGCCGGTGAACTCATGCTCAGTGCAACATCCTTACGGGAGAGCGGTGCGTGGGGTGCGTGCGGTGTCCGCTCGGCGCACCTGTCCGTCCCGGGGACGGCACCCCGCGCAGGACACGCAATACACAACGAGCGTATGCCGTATTCCATTCCCGTCAAAACGCTCCCGGTGCTCCGCTCCCCGCCCGGGAGCGGCCGTCCGGCACCCCTGCACGCCGCGACGTCGTCCCCCGCCGCCGGAGCTGTCGGTGCTCCCGCGGGTCCGGCCGAGGTTCTAGACTGACCGGGTGCAGACCCCGCCCCACCCAGCTCCCGCCAACCCGGACCAGACCGCCCACCCCGCTCCCGTGGCCCTGCAGGTGGACGGTCTCGTGAAGACCTTCGAGGGCCGTGGAGAGCCCGTCCAAGCTGTGCGCGGACTGAGCATGGCGGCGCACCAGGGCAGGATCACCGCCCTGCTCGGGGCCAACGGCGCCGGCAAGACGACCACCCTGCAGTGCGCCCAGGGACTGCAGCGGCCCACCTCCGGCAGCGTCCGGCTGCTCGGCGAGGACCCCTGGCAGGCCTCCGCCCAGCTGCGCGCCCGCGTGGGCGTCATGCTCCAGGACGGCGGGCTGCCCCAGTCCGTGCGCCCGGGAGAGCTGCTGCGGCACGTGAGCCGGCTCTACGCGGACCCCGTGCCCCTGGACGAGCTCGTGGAGCGGCTGGGCATCGGCTCGTTCCTCGGCACCGGCATCCGGCGGCTCTCCGGGGGGCAGAAGCAGCGCGTGGCGCTGGCCGCCGCGCTCGTGGGCCGCCCGGACGTGCTGTTCCTGGACGAGCCCTCCGCGGGGCTCGACCCGCGCTCGCGCAACATCGTCTTCGACCTCGTGCAGCAGCTGCGCGACTCCGGCGTGTGCATCATCCTCACCACCCACCTCATGGACGACGCCGCCCGCCTGGCCGACTACGTCTACATCGTCAACCGCGGGACCGTGGCCGTGCAGGGAACGGTGTCCGAACTCGTGAGCGCCGAGCGGGAGGCGCCGCTCGTGATGAGTGTGACCGTCTCCCCGCAGGACGCGCACCGGTTGCGGGAGGACCCGCCCTGGCGCACGCCACGGTTCGCGGACGTGACCTGGAGCGTCAAGGACCGCACCGTGACCCTCACCGGCCCCCTCGACGGCGCCCGGGTGCGCGAGATCACGCAGTGGGCCACCCTGGACGACCGATTGCCGGAGGCGCTGAGCGTGCAACCCCGATCCCTCGAGGACGTGTTCCTGGAAGTCTCCGGCGGTGATGCCCGGTGAGCCGCACGCAGCACATCTCCCCCGCGGGCCCTGCTCCGGAGCACTCCGCAGAGACCAGCACCGCCGCGGACCGGCCGCGTGCGGCGTCACTGTCCCGGCGCGTGCTGGCCCAGGCGCGCTTCGAGACCATGACCATGGTCCGCAACGGCGAGCAGCTGCTGCTGCTCGTGATCCTGCCCGTCATGGCGCTGGTGGGGCTGACCTTCACGGACCTCCTCGATCCCTTCCGGGTGGACGGAGCCTCCCGCGTGGACGTGGCCGTCCCGGGAATCCTCGTGCTGTGCGTGATCTCCAGCGCGTTCTCGGGGCAGGGCATCCAGACCGGCTTCGACCGGCGCTACGGGGTGCTGCGCTACCTCTCCACCACCCCGCTCGGCCGGTCCGGGCTCATCGCGGGCAAGCTTCTGGCCATCCTGGCCGTGCTCGTGCTGCAGTACCTCGTGATCGCCGCCGTCGCCGCGTGGCTCGGGTGGCGACCCTCCGGTCTCGCGGTGCTGGGTTCGATCCCCCTGCTCGTCCTCGTGGCTGTTGCCTTCACCGGACTGGGCATGCTCATCGCCGGCACGCTGCGGGCCGAGGCCACCCTCGCCGTCCTCAACGTGGTGTGGGTGGCCCTGGCCGCGGGAGGCGGCGTCCTCTTCCCGCTCACCGCGCTGCCCGGCTGGCTCTCCTGGCTCGTGGCGCTGCTGCCGTCCTCGGCGGCGGGCGAGCTCGTGCGCGAGTGCTTCCTGGGAACACCGGCCACCCTGGCGCCGCTGCTCGTGCTGGGCGTGTGGGCGGTCCTCAGCTGGGCCGCCACCGTCAAGTGGTTCCGCTGGGTCTGACCGACGGGGTGCACCTGATGTCCCGGCCGGTTCCAGGCCCTCCGGGAACCGTTCGGCGCGCCTGAGTCCACCCCTGATCCCCGGGGGTTTCCAGGCCGCGCTGGCTACACTGGGAGGGTCCCCGTTCCCACTGCCCCTGGATGCACCGCTCATGTCTGACGCCGCCGCCCGTACCGCCACCGACTCTTTCTGGTGGCCCAGCACCGTGACCCCGTGGGTGCGGCGACTCGCCGTCGCCTCGCTGCTGGCCAACTCGCTGCTGATCCTCACCGGCGGGCTCGTGCGGCTCACGGGATCCGGACTGGGGTGCCCCACGTGGCCGCGCTGCTCCCCCGACTCCTGGACGAACACCCAGGAGATGGGCATCCACGGGATCATCGAGTTCGGCAACCGTCTGCTCACGTTCGTGCTGGCCGTGGTGGCGGTGCTGATGTTCCTCTCCGTGATGCGGATGTTCCGCACCCACCCCAAGCTCTTCTGGCTCGCCCTCGCCCTGGGCGTCGGGATCCCGCTGCAGGCGATCGTGGGCGGGATCACCGTGCTGGTGGGCCTGCACCCGCTGATGGTGGGCGTGCACTACCTCATCTCCGCGGCCATGATCTCGCTGTCCACGCTGCTCGTGCTGAACACGCGACGTGAGGGTCTCTCCGCCGTGGCGCACGACCAGCGTCCGGGCCAGCTGCACTCCTCCCGCACCGCGGTGCTCGTGCTGGGTGCGCTCACAGGTCTGCTCAGCGCCGTGATCCTCTACCTGGGCACCCTCGTCACGGGCACCGGCGTGCACGCGGGGGACGACTCCAGCGCCCGCCTGGCCTTCGACTCCGTGGCCATCACGCGCGCCCACGCCGTCCCCGTGTACCTGCTGACCTTCACGGTCCTGGCCGGGATCGTGCTGTGCGTGGTCAAGGGCCTTCCGCGTGTGCTGCGCAACGCTTACCTCATCATGGCCGCGATCATCGTGGCCCAGGGCCTCGTGGGCTACTACCAGTACTTCAACCAGGTGCCGGTCCCCGCGGTGGCGCTGCACATGGTGCTCTCCGCCGTGGTGATCTGGGGAGCCACCCGCGTGGTCTCGTTCTCCGTGTACCTCGCCCAGCCCGAGCACGCCCACGCGGCACCCGTCGACCTCGGGCAGAATGACGACGCCGCGGTGCAGCCCATCGGCTGAGTCCGGCGTCCTGCGCCACGGTTGCCGGCGGCGGGTTGCGTGCTGCAGGCCGGGCCACAGGGACGCAGGCGTCCCAGCGCGACGTCGTCGGGGCAGGACCGCTCTGGCGAGTCCCGTTCCCGGGGGCCCAGAACTCGCGTGGCCCGTCAACGACCCGGGGCACCCCCGGGCCCGGTGACGGGCCATCGCACGCTCAGCGCGACGTCGTCGACGGCGCCGTCTCTCGCAGGCGCACCACTGCCGTGGCGAGGGCGTCCCGGCTGTGGGACGGAATAGGCAGCAGGGGCCGGCGCGGGGCGCTCGTGCGCACACCGCAGACCTCCGCCAAGGCGTAGAGCACCGACAGCGGGCGTTCGTGGCCCATCAGCTGCATCAGCGGCCGCAGGGCCCGGCTCCACGCGGCGGCGTCCTCGGTCCTGCCCTGGGTCACTGCCTCGTGGAAGGCAACGAACTCGGGAGCCAGCAGCGCCGCCATGCCGCTGTGCCACGCCGCATCCGGGTGCTCGTCCACGATCAGCTGGTCACGACTTGCACCGTGCACGGTGCCGGGCTCCGACTGCTGGGCGAAGAGCAGCTGCCGCGAGTGGAAGAGCCTGCCGGATGCGGCGGTGTCCTTGAACGCGACCACGTTGTCCAGCCAGGACAGCTCCGCCGCGAGCTCGACCGGGTACGTGAAACCCGTGGTGGAGGGGTTGTTGTACAGGCACAGCGGCAGCGAGACGGCCGAGGCGACCGTTTCCACCTGGTCCGCGATCTCCTGCGACACCAGGGGAATGTAGCTCACGGGGCTCAGCACGAGCCCGTCCGCACCGTTGTTCTCCGCGGAGTAGGCGAGCTGAAGCACCTCCCGCGTGGTGATGGCCGAGATACCCACCCCCACCGGAACACCCGAGCCGGAGGCGGCCCTCACGGCCGTGCGCACGACGTCGGCGCGCTCCTGCGCGTCGAGGTAGGCAAAGAGCCCGGACGTTCCGAGGACGACGATGCCGGAGACGCCGCTGTGCGCGAGCCGCGCCACTGTGCATTCCAGGGAGTCGAGGTCCAGGGCGCCGCCGGGGTGCAGGGGGGTCACGGGATAGGCGGTCACGCCTGAGAAGGTCATGGAGAGCATGGGACAAGTTTAGGTGAGCCTTACCGGTACCGGGCATCGACCGGTCGGATGATCCGACCGTGGCCGTTCAGGGCGAGCGCCCTACGGCGGGTGCAACCCGTAGTCTGAGCCGTGGCCCGCGCGGCTTCTGCGGACACGAGGGTGTCCGCGCAGCGACTAGAAGATGGGGCCGCCGACGAACGGGTCCAGCGCCACACCCACGAACACGAACGTGATGTAGGCGATGGAGCCGTGGAAGACGTACATGGCCTGCTTCAGGGTCGGCTTGCCCGCGGTGGCCAGGCCGTAGAGCTTGTGGCAGTGGTACGTGAACCAGCCCCCGGAGACCAGCGCAATGATGCCGTACACCCAGCCTGCCCCGCCCACGGGGATGAGCAGTAGCGAGCAGATCACGGTGGCCCACGCGTAGAGGACCACCTGGGCGCCGACGGTGCGCGCGGTGTCCACGGCGCCGAGCATGGGGACGCCCGCACGGGAGTAGTCCTCCGCGTACTTCATGGACAGCGGCCAGTAGTGAGGGGGCGTCCACAGGAAGATGAACGCGAAGAGCACCAGAGCCGGCCACTCGAGGGTGCCGCGCACCGCCGCCCACCCGATCAGCACGGGCATGCACCCCGCGATGCCGCCCCAGACGATGTTCTGGGCGGTGCGGCGCTTGAGGACGATCGAGTAGAACACCGCGTACAGGGCGATCGCCACCACACCGAGCACGCCGCACAGCACGCTCACGCCCAGAGTCAGCCAGGCCACGGCCACGGCGGAGAGCACC
Organism: Kocuria sp. HSID17590; assembly: GCF_003989485.1. Classification (NCBI taxonomy): domain Bacteria; kingdom Bacillati; phylum Actinomycetota; class Actinomycetes; order Micrococcales; family Micrococcaceae; genus Kocuria; species Kocuria sp. HSID17590. Next base: position 42,563 of record NZ_RBMB01000004.1, read on the forward strand.
CAGGCGAAAACGAGGGCCTCGCGGTCGCTGACCTCACCCGTCACGAGCGGCCGCTTGGCCGTGCGGCGCATGAGCCGGTCCTCGTTGCGGTCGATGTAGCAGTTGAACGCGCCTGCGGCCCCGGCCGCGAGTGTGCCGCCCACAAGGGTGTTGAGCACGAGCCGCAGGTTCGGCACACCCTGCTGGGCGAAGAACATGGTGGGGATGGTGGCCACCAGCAGCAGCTCGATGATCCGGGGCTTCGTCAGTGCCACGTAGGCCTTGATCTTGCGACCGGCCGTCATGGGGCCCTCGTACCCGACGGGCGCGACCTCCGAGATGCGACTCCCGGTGGCTCCGTGGCCGTGCGACGCGGGGGATCCCGAGGAGTCCGGGTGCGTCGCGGTGTCGAGGTGATTCACGGAATCGATGCTCCAAAGAACGTTGGTGGCCGGCCCGGGGGCGGCGTTGAACGGGCGGGGCGAGACGGGCTCGCACCGACACCCGGTCGCCAGTATAGCCGCCTGCGCCGCTCAGGGGCGCGGTGACGAGGCCCACGGTGAGCCGTGAGCGATCACCCGGGGCCACGTCCCTGACGCTCGCGGTCCCGCCGGACTAAGGTTGAGCGCGGAACAGGCGTTGCGGCCGGACCACCGTGGCCACGGAACGGGACCGGGCAGCGCCGCGCACCATCCACTCCCACGAAAGGGGCTCGCCACCGTGCCGAACCTTGATCAACCGTTGAACTGGACCGAGCAGGACGCCCGCGCGGTGGACACCGCCCGTGTCCTCGCCGCCGATGCCGTGCAGAAGGTCGGCAACGGCCACCCGGGCACCGCCATGTCCCTGGCCCCCGTGGCGTACATGCTCTTCCAGAAGGTGATGCGGCACGATCCCTCGGACGACCGCTGGACCGGGCGCGACCGCTTCATCCTCTCCCCCGGGCACACCTCCCTCACCCTGTACCTGCAGCTGTTCTTCTCCGGCTACGGCCTGGAGATGGAGGACCTCGAGTCGCTGCGCACGTGGGGCTCCAAGGTTCCGGGCCACCCGGAGTACCGCCACACCACAGGCGTGGAGATCACCACCGGTCCGCTGGGCCAGGGCCTGGCCTCCTCCGTGGGCTTCGGCTACGCGCAGCGCTACACCCGCGGTCTCTTCGACGCAGACGCCCCCGCCGGTGAGTCGCCGTTCGACCACAACATCTTCGTGATCGCCTCCGACGGAGACCTCGAGGAGGGCATCACCTCCGAGGCGTCCTCCCTGGCCGGGACCCAGCAGCTCGGCAACCTCGTGGTGATCTACGACGACAACAAGATCTCGATCGAGGACGACACCAACGTGGCGTTCAACGAGGACGTCCTGGCGCGCTACGCCGCGTACGGCTGGGACACCGCTCGCGTGGACTGGCGCAACGGCGGTGAGTACAAGGAGGACGTCGAGGCCCTGTACGACGCCGTGGTGGCGGCCACCAAAGTCAAGGACAAGCCCTCGATCATCGCCCTGAGCACGATCATCGGCTGGCCCTCCCCCACCAAGCAGAACACCGGCGGCGTGCACGGCTCCGCCCTGGGCGCGGAGGAGGTCGCGGCAACCAAGAAGATTCTGGGCTTCGACCCCGAGAAGTCCTTCCAGATTGAGCCGGAGATCCTCGCGCACGTGCGCGAGGTGGCCGAGCGGGGCAAGCAGGAGCGCGCCGAGTGGGAGAAGTCCTTCCAGGCGTGGCGCGAGGCCAACCCGGAGAAGGCCGAGCTCTACGACCGGATCAAGAACGAGGAGCTGCCCGAGAACTACGCGGCCGCGTTCCCCACCTTCCCCGCGGGCAAGGCCGTGGCCTCCCGCAAGGCCTCCGGCGAGGTCATCAACGCCATCGCCGGGACCTTCCCCGAGCTGTGGGGGGGCTCCGCGGACCTCGCGGGCTCCAACAACACCACGATCGAGGGTGCGGACTCCTTCATTCCGCAGAGCCGCTCCACGGCCAAGTGGAAGGGCTCCCCGTACGGCCGGGTGCTGCACTTCGGCATCCGTGAGCACGCGGCAGCGGCGATCGTCAACGGCATCGTGATGAGCAGCCAGACCCGGGCCTTCTCGGGCACGTTCCTCATCTTCTCGGACTACCAGCGTCCGGCGGTGCGCCTGGGTGCGCTCATGAAGGTGCCGTCCATCTACGTGTGGACCCACGACTCGATCGGCCTCGGCGAGGACGGCCCCACGCACCAGCCCGTGGAGCAGCTCTCGGCGCTGCGTGCGATCCCGGGGCTCGACGTCGTCCGGCCCGCGGACGCCAACGAGACCGCCGTGGCCTGGCGCACGATTCTCGAGAACCACGAGCACCCGGCAGGGCTGGCGCTGACGCGCCAGGATCTGCCCACGGTTCCCCGTGAGGATCTGCACCCGGAGTACGACGGTGAGAAGTTCGCCTCCGCCGAGGGCGTGGCCCGCGGCGGCTACGTGCTCGCGGACACCGAGGGCACCCCTGACGTGGTGCTTATCGGCACGGGTTCTGAGGTCCAGCTGGCCCTCGAGGCCCGGGAGCAGCTCGCGGCGAAGGGCGTTGCGGCCCGCGTGGTCTCCATGCCCTGCCGCGAGTGGTTCGACTCACAGGACGAGCAGTACCGCGAATCGGTCATCCCGAAGGCCGTCAAGGCCCGCGTGAGCGTTGAAGCTGGGATCCGCATGTCGTGGAACGACCTGCTCGGCGACGCCGGCCGCGCCGTGTCCTTGGAGCACTTCGGCGAGTCCGCCGACTACCAGACGCTCTACCGCGAGTTCGGCATCACGTCCGAGGCCGTGGCACAGGCAGCCGAGGAGTCCATCGCCGCCGCGAGGTGACCCCGCAGCTCAGCACAGCAGCAGTCGTGGGCGGGGCTCCGGCCCCGCCCACCACACCCCAGATGCTCTTCTTTCACGAATCGAGGACAGAGAACATGACCACCCCCACCCAGAAGCTCTCCGACGCCGGCGTCTCCATCTGGCTCGACGACCTCTCCCGCCAGCGCCTCACCAGCGGCAACCTGCAGGAGCTCATCGACACCAAGAACGTCGTCGGCGTGACGACCAACCCCACGATCTTCGCCGCGGCGCTCGCCAACGGCGAGTCATACCGCGAGCAGGTCGCGGCGCTCGCCGCCGAAGGGGTCTCGGTCGACGACGCCGTGTTCCGCATCACCACGGACGACGTCCGTGAGGCGTGCGACCTCTTCGCCCCCGTGGCGGAGGCCACGCAGGGTGTGGACGGGCGCGTGTCCATCGAGGTGGACCCCCGCCTGGCGCAGGACGCCGACGCCACTGCCTCGATGGCGCAGAAGCTCTCCCAGACAATCGACCGCCCGAACGCGCTGATCAAGATCCCCGCGACCGAGAAGGGCCTGCCCTCGATCGCGGCCACGATCGCGGAGGGCATCTCCGTGAACGTCACGCTGATCTTCTCGCTCGAGCGTTACCGCGGCGTCATCAACGCCTACATGGAGGGTCTCGAGCGTGCGCTGGAGAACGGCAAGGACCTCTCCACGATCCACTCCGTGGCGTCCTTCTTCGTTTCCCGCGTGGACACCGAGGTCGACAAGCGCCTGGACGCCGTCGGTTCCGCGGAGGCCGTGTCCCTCAAGGGCAAGGCCGGCCTGGCCAACGCGCGTCTCGCCTACCAGGTCTACGAGCAGTCGCTCCAGACCGAGCGCTGGAAGCGTCTTGCCTCCGCCGGCGCCAACCCGCAGCGTCCGCTGTGGGCCTCCACCGGTGTGAAGGACCCCAACCTGCCGGACACCCTCTACGTGACCGAGCTGGTGGCCCCCAACACCGTGAACACCATGCCGGAGAAGACGCTGGACGCCACGTACGACCACGCGGACGTCACAGGTGACACCGTGAGCGGCACCTACGAGGAGTCCGCCGAGGTCCTCGACGCGGTTGCCCGTCAGGGCGTGTCCTACCGGGAGGTCGTGGAGCTGCTCGAGACCGAGGGCCTCGAGAAGTTCGACAAGTCCTGGGAGGAGCTGCTCGAGACCGTGCGCACGGCGCTCGACGCCGCGAGCTGACCTCGTCTCGCCGCCCGCGGCTGTGCAGGAGCACCCGGTGCCCCACGACCGCGGGTGGCGGTCCCGTTGCAGCACCACTTCCGGGCGGTGCGGCCCAGCCGCCGCACCGCCCACCCACCACGTTTGAGGAGGCTCCCCGTGAGCTCACTGTCATTGCAGGCCGCCGGTGCCGCGCGAGAGGCGATCGACACGAACGTCCCCCGCCTGGTCGCCGAGAATTTCGCGTCCAAGCTTTTCGCCCAGGACCCCGCCCTCTGGGGCGCCGCCGCGGAGCAGGAGGCGGCAGTCCGCCTCGGGTGGACGGACGCCGTGAGCGTCTCCCGTCCGCTCGTACCGGAGATCGAGGAGTTGCGGGACGACTTCGCCCGCGAAGGTGTCACGCGTTTCGTGCTCGCGGGCATGGGCGGTTCCTCCCTGGCTCCCGAGGTGATCACCCGCAGCGCCGGCGTGGAGCTGTTCGTGCTGGACTCCACCGACCCCGAGATGGTCACCAAGGCGCTCGAGGACCTCGAGCACACCGCGCTGATCGTCTCCTCCAAGTCCGGCTCCACGGTGGAGACGGACTCCGCGCGCCGAGTGTTCATCGACGCTTTCCAGCGCGCCGGGGTGGACGCCCCTTCGCGGATCGTGGTGGTCACGGACCCGGGCTCCCCCATGGACTCGGCCTCGCGTGAGGCGGGCTACCGCAAGACCTTCAACGCGGACCCGAACGTGGGCGGGCGCTTCTCCGCGCTCACGGCGTTCGGACTCGTGCCCTCCGGACTCGCCGGCGTGGACGTCGCGGCGCTGCTCGACGACGCCGAGGAGGCCGTCGAGATGCTGCGCGAGGACGACGAGAACAACATCGGCCTGCAGCTCGGTGCCGCCCTGGGCGGTACCTCACCGCTGCGCGACAAGATCGTGCTCGTGAACCAGGGCGCGCCGTTCGTGGGCTTCGCGGACTGGGCGGAGCAGCTGATCGCCGAGTCCACCGGCAAGTCCGGCACGGGCGTGCTGCCCGTGGTCGTGCACGACGGCGCCCCCGAGCTGACCTCCGGCGCGTCGGACGTGCTGGTCGTCTCGCTCGTGGCTGAGGAGGACGTGGACCCCGAGCAGTCCGAGGGGGTGCGCGTGGCCGGTTCGCTGAGCGGCCTCATGATGGCCTTCGAGGTCGCGATCGCGGTGGCGGGCCACCTGCTGGGCATCGACCCGTTCAACCAGCCGGACGTCGAGTCCGCCAAGGCGGCAACACGCGAGCTTCTGGCCTCCAAGCCCGAGCCCTCACCCGCGGCCGCCACGGACGGGGAGATCGAGATCCGCGGCGCCGAGGACGTGCTGCGCGGTGCGACCACCGTGCCCGCGGCCCTCTCGGCGCTTCTGGAGCAGCTGCCTGAGGACGGCTACGTGAGCGTCCAGGCGTACTTCGACCGGCTCGGCTGGACCGAGCTGGAGTCCGTGCGGGACGTGCTGGCGCGGCGCACCGGGCGTCCCGTGACCTTCGGGTGGGGCCCGCGTTTCCTGCACTCCACCGGCCAGTACCACAAGGGCGGTCCCGCCCAGGGTGTCTACGTGCAGATCACTGCGGCCACGGACACGGACGTGGACATCCCCGGCATCCCCTTCACCTTCGGCGAGCTCATCAGCGCGCAGGCGGACGGGGACGCCACCGTGCTCGCCGAGCACCACCGCCCTGTCCTGCGGCTGCGGCTGCTGGACCGGGAGGCCGGGGTGGCCCAGCTGCTGCGCGCGGCGTCCGAGCTGTGATCCCCACCCGACAACCCGCGAACGGACGGCGAGCCTGTGCCTGAGAACACCCAACACAACCCCCTGCGTGATCCACGCGACCGGCGTCTGACACGCGTCGCGGCGCCGTCGGCCCTCGTCCTCTTCGGCGTCACCGGCGACCTCGCGAAGAAGAAGCTGCTGCCGGCCATGTACGACCTCGCCAACCGCAGCCTGCTCCCTCCGGCCTTCTCCCTCGTGGGGTTCGGCCGGCGGGACTGGGACGACGCCCAGTTCGCGGAGTACGTCAAGGAGCACGTCGCCGAGCACGCTCGCACGCCCTACAACGAGGACCTGTGGAACCAGTTCGCCTCGGGGCTGCGGTTCGTGCACGGCGAGTTCGACGACGACGACGCCTACGTCCGTCTCGCCCAGACGCTCGACGAGCTCGACCGCGACCGCGGCACGCGCGGCAACCACGCGTTCTACCTGTCCATCCCGCCCAAGACGTTCGAGGTGGTGTGCCAGCAGCTCGCGGACCACGACCTCGCGGACTCGCAGGACAGCAAGGGCTGGCGGCGGGTGGTCATCGAGAAGCCGTTCGGCCACGACCTCGAGTCCGCCCGGGAGCTGAACTCGATCGTGGAGCGGGTCTTCCGCCCGGACAGCGTGTTCCGCATCGACCACTACCTGGGCAAGGAGACGGTGCAGAACATCCTGGCGCTGCGCTTCGCGAACCAGATGTTCGAGCCGCTGTGGGACGCCCGGTACGTGGACCACGTGCAGATCACGATGGCCGAGGAGATCGGCATCGGTTCCCGCGCCGGCTACTACGACGGCGTGGGCGCGGCCCGTGACGTCATCCAGAACCACCTGCTGCAGCTGCTGGCGTTCACCACCATGGAGGAGCCGGCCTCGTTCAGCGCGCACAACCTGCGCCGGGAGAAGGCCAAGGTTCTCGAGTCCGTGGTGCTGCCCTCGGACCTGGGTGAGCACTCGGCCCTGGGCCAGTACACCTCCGGCCTGCAGGGCGGCGAGTTCGTCAAGGGCTTCCACGAGGAGTCGGACATCCCCGCGGACTCGCGCACCGAGACCTTCGCGGCCCTGCGCGTGGACATCAACAACCGCCGCTGGGCGGGCGTGCCGTTCTACCTGCGCGCGGGCAAGCGGCTCGGCCGGCGCGTCACCGAGATCGCGGTGGCGTTCAAGAAGTCCCCGAACCTGCTCTTCCGGGACACGGACAACGAGGATTTCGGCCAGAACGCCATCGTGATCCGCATCCAGCCGGACGAGGGCGTGACCATCCGCTTCGGCTCCAAGGTGCCCGGCACCCAGTCCGAGATCCGGGACGTGACCATGGACTTCGGCTACGGCCACGCGTTCACGGAGTCCAGCCCGGAGGCCTACGAGCGGCTGATCTTCGACGTCCTGCTGGGCGAGCCGCCCCTGTTCCCGGACCACTCCGAGGTGGAGCTGTCCTGGAAGATCCTGGACCCGTTCGAGAACTACTGGTCCGAGCACCAAGTGCAACCCGAGCCGTACGCGCCCGGTTCATGGGGCCCGGAGTCGGCCCACGAGTTGATGGCCCGCGACGGCCGGGTCTGGAGGCGACCGTGATCGTTCAGATGGAGAACACCACCGCAGCGAAGATCGAGAAGAAGCTCAACCAGCTGCGGGACGAGAACGGCGTGGTCACTCTCGGGCGCGTCCTCACCCTGGTGATCCTCGCCCAGGCGGGACACTCGGAGATGGCGGTCGAGGCCGCGAACTACGCGAGCCACGAGCATCCTTGCCGGATCATCGTGCACGTGGCGCACTCGCGCACGGACGAGACCCGCATGGACGCGCAGCTGCGCGTGGGCGGTGACGCCGGCGCGTCGGAGGTCATCCTCATGCACGGCTACGGCGACCTCGCCGAGCCCACGGAGACCCTCGTCTCCGCGCTGCTGCTGCCGGACGCCCCCATCGTGGCGTGGTGGCCGCACGACTTCCCGCAGAACCCCAGCGAGAGCTCGATCGGCAGCATCGCGCACCGGCGCATCACGGACTCCTCCCGCGCGGACGAGCCGTTCGCCTCCCTCACGCAGCTCGCGCGGCAGTACACCCCCGGTGACACGGACCTCGCATGGACGCGCATCACGAACTGGCGCGTCCAGCTCGCGGCGGTCCTCGACCAGGTGGGCCCCGTGGACGTCCGCGAGATCGTCCTGGAGGGCAAGGGCGTGGCCCCGTCCATGCTGCTGCTGGGCGTGTGGCTCTCCCAGCGCCTCGGCGCGAAGGTCAGCGTTCGCACGGACGGTTCCGGCCGTGCGCTGAACCGGGTCGCCCTGCTGACGGACCAGGGTGCCGTGGAGATCAACCGGCCCGGCCGCACGGTTGCCGTGCTCTCCCAGCCGGGCCAGCCGGACCAGCAGATTGCCATGCCTGTGCGGGACCTGAAGACCTGCCTCGCGGAGGAGCTGCGCCGGCTCGACGCGGACGAGGTCTACGGGGACGTCATCCGCGCCGGCATCGACGCCGCGGAGGTCTGCACCGCGGCGGAGTCAGAGCAGGAGGCGGGCGCCGAGGCCGTGGCCGAGGACGCCGTCGTCGAGGAGACCGTGACCGAGGCCTCCGCGGAGAACGGCGCGGAGGACCGCTCGTGAGCGGCGCCGACTCGCCCCAGCCGCGGCTCGTCCCCCACGACGGCGAGGACAGCCTCGCGCGGGACACCGCCGCCCGGCTCCTGGAGGTCCTGGAGGCCGCCCAGGACGAGCGCGGCGAGGCCACGGTGCTTCTCACCGGCGGCAGCATGGGCACGCGGGTGATCGGAGAGGTCGCCGCGAGCCCGGACGCCGCACTGATCGACTGGTCGCGCGTCAACGTGTGGTGGTCCGACGAGCGCTTCCTCCCCGGCGCGGACCCCGAGCGCAACGGGGTCCAGGCCGCGGACGCGTGGGACGAGTCCCTCGAGCTGGACTGGGACCGCGTGCACCCCGTGGCCGGTTCCGACGAGATCGACACGGCAGACGACGCCGCGCGCGACTACCGCGAGGAGCTTGCCGCGGCAGCAGAGGCCGAGGGCTCCGCCGGGGACCTGCCGCACGTGGACGTCGCCCTCCTGAGCCTGGGCCCCGACACGCACGTGGCGTCCCTGTTCCCGGGACGGGAGGACGTGCTGCGCACGGACGCGACCGTGTTCGCCGTCGCCGACTCCCCCAAGCCCCCACCCGAGCGCGTCACGATGTCCCTGCCGGCGATCAACTCGGCGCAGAAGGTGTGGCTGCTCGTCTCCGGTGCCCCCAAGGCGGACGCCCTGGCGAGCATCCGCCGCGCGGATGTCACGTCGGTGGAGGCGCCGGGCAGCGCGGTCCGCGGCACGCACGAGACTTTGTGGCTCGTCACCGAGGACGCCCTGCCGGGAGTTCCGCAGGACCCGGAGGGATCGCCCGCGCAGTCCGAGGACTGAGCACGAGACTCTATCTCGGGCACGACGAAGGCCCGGACCGTGACGGTCCGGGCCTTCGCTCTGTGCCAGTGGCTGCTTTCGTTCTGGCCAGTGGCTGTGTCAGTACCTGCCTGCAGTGAGGCGGCACCGCGTGGTGGCCGCCGTGGAGCGCCTGCTCAGGCCACCGGGTTGAACCGGAGGACCAGTGCGTAGCCCACGATGGCCAGCACCCAGATGATCGCCAGCACGGTGGTGATGCGCACGACGTTCTTCTGCGCGGCACCGGAGGTGTTCAAGGACTGGGTCATCCCGCCGCCGAACATGTCCGACAGACCGCCGCCCTTGCCCTTGTTGAGCAGGACGAACATGATGCACAGGATGCTCGTGACCACGATGACCACCTGGAGGGCGATCAGGAGGATCTCCACGAATTGCCTCGATTCACATAGAACTGGGGGTGAGCAGCGCGCCGGCCGAGAGCCGGCGCGAGATCACTGGTCGGTGACCAGGTGCTGCTCGAACCGTGCAATCTTAGCAAACTCCTCCGCATCGAGGCTGGCACCGCCCACGAGGGCACCGTCCACGTCCGGACCCGCCATGATGGAGGCCACGTTCGAGGACTTCACCGAGCCGCCGTAGAGCACACGGGTGGCGCGCGCGAACTCCGCGCCGTAGAGGCTCTCGAGCTCCGCACGCACGGCCTTCGCCATCTCCTGCGCGTCCTCGGGGCCGGCGACCTCACCGGTGCCAATGGCCCACACGGGCTCGTAGGCCACCACGAGGCCTTCGAGTTCGCCGGCGGTCAGCTCCGCGAGGCTGCCGCGCAGCTGCTCAAGCGTGTACTCCACGTGACGCCCGGCCTGGCGCTCCTCGAGCCCCTCCCCCACGCACAGCATGGGGGTGAGGCCGTGTCGGATCGCGGCACGGATCTTGTCCCGGCACTGCTCGTTCGTCTCGTGGTGGATGAGGCGTCGCTCGGAGTGGCCCACCAGTACGTAGCTGCAGCCGAGCTTGGCGAGGAACTCACCGGAGACGTCGCCCGTGTAGGCCCCCTTGTCCTGGTCGGAGAGGTCCTGTGCCCCGTACTTGATCTGCAGGCCGTCCCCCTCCACCAGGGACTGCACCGATCGCAGGTCCGTGAACGGCGGGAAGACCACCACCTCCGCACGGGAGTAGTCGTGCTTGGCGTCCTTGAGCGTCCACGCGAGCTTCTGGACCAGCGCGATGCCCTGCGTGTGGTCCATGTTCATCTTCCAGTTGCCCGCGATCACGGGCGTCCGGTCGAAAACTCCGTTGGTCTGCGTGGTCATGCTGAGACTCCTTCGCTCGGATGGCTGGTGCTTTGTGGGGCGCTCACGCGCCGAGGGCCACCACGCCCGGAAGCTGCTTGCCCTCGATGAATTCCAGGGAGGCGCCGCCGCCTGTGGAGATGTGGCCGAACTGCTCGTCCCGGTAGCCCAGGTTGCGCACGGCAGAGGCGGAGTCGCCGCCGCCGATCACGCTCATGGCGTCGGACGTGGCCAGCGCCTGCGCCACGGCCTTGGTGCCGTTGGCGAACGGGGCCAACTCGAACACGCCCACCGGGCCGTTCCAGAACACAGTCTTCGCCGCGGCGATCTTCTCCGCGAAGATCTTTGCGGACTCGGGCCCGATGTCCAGGCCCAGGCCGGAGTCGCCGATGGAGCCGCCCTCGATGTCCGCCACGGGGCGCACCTCGTGCTCAGCGTCCTCCGAGAAGTTCGCGGCGTAGACGACGTCCACGGGCAGCACGATCTCTGTGCCGGCCGCCTCCGCCCGGTCCAGGTAACCCTTGACGGTGTCGATCTGGTCCTTCTCCAGCAGTGACGAGCCCACGGCGTGACCCTGCGCGGCGAGGAAGGTGAAGACCATGCCGCCGCCGATCAGCAACGAGTCCGCCTTGCCGATCAGGTTGTCGATCACAGCGAGCTTGTCGGAGACCTTGGAACCGCCCATGACCACCACGAACGGGCGCTCTGGGTCCGAGATGACCTTGCTCAGCACCTCCACTTCCGTCTTCACCAGATCACCCAGGTAGCTCGGCAGCTCGTGGGCGATGTCGTACACGGAGGCGTGCTTGCGGTGCACGGCGCCGAACGCGTCGTCCACGTATGCGCCGTTCTCACCGGTGAGCGCGGCGAGCTCCTTGGCGAACTGCTGCCGTTCGGCGTCGTCCTTGGAGGTCTCGCGGGGGTCGTAGCGGACGTTCTCGAGCACCAGGATCTGGCCGTCCTCGAGCGCGTCCGCCTTGGCCTTCGCGTCCTCGCCCACCACGTCAGTGGCGACGACGACGGGAGCCTCGGCGAGCTCGGCCAGCCGATCCGCGGCGGGCTTGATGGAGTACTTCGGGTCCACAGTGCCCTTGGGCCGGCCCAGGTGCGCCATGACGATGACGCGCGCACCGGCCTTCGCGAGCTTGCTGAGGACGGGCAGGGACGCGCGCACGCGCCCGTCGTCCGTCACCGTGGAGCCGTCGAGCGGAACGTTGAGGTCCGAGCGCACGAGGACTCGGCGCCCCGAGACCCCCTCGGCAATGAGGTCGTCGAGCGACTTGGCCATGTCCGTCATCCTTTCCCTGGGGTGATCACGATCTGACGACAGTGGCGCCGGCACCCTCGGGGCACCGGCGCCACTGAACGGTCTGACTCAGAGCTTATCGGCCACGTACGAGACGAAGTCCACCAGACGGATGGTGTAGCCCCACTCGTTGTCGTACCAGGCGATGACCTTGACCTCGTTGTCGATGACCTTGGTCAGCGGCGCGTCGAACACCGTGGAGACGTCGTAGCCCTCGATGTCCTTGGAGACCAGCGCCTCCTCCGAGTACTCGATGATGCCCTTGAAGGGGCCCTCCGCGGCCTTCTTCACGGCGGCGTTCACGGCCTCGACCGTGACGTCCTCGCGCACGTCCACGGTGAGGTCCACGAGCGAGCCCGTGGGGACCGGCACGCGGACGGCGAAGCCGTCCAGCTTGCCCTTGAGCTCCGGGAGCACGAGGCCCACGGCGGCTGCGGCACCGGTGGTCGTGGGAATGAGGTTCAGCGCGGCCGCGCGGGCACGGCGCAGGTCCTTGTGGGGGGCGTCGTGCAGGCGCTGGTCACCCGTGTAGGCGTGGATGGTGGTCATCAGGCCGCGCTCGATGCCGAACTCGTCGTTGAGGACCTTGGCCAGCGGCGCGAGGCAGTTGGTGGTGCAGGAGGCGGCCGAGACGATGTTCATGGTCTCGGGGTCGTAGGACTCCTGGTTCACGCCGTAGACGAACGTGCCGTCGACCTCCTTGCCCGGGGCGGAGAGGACGACCTTCTTGGCACCCGCATCCAGGTGCGCCTTGGCCTTGGGACCGGTGGTGAAGCGGCCGGTGGACTCGATCACGATGTCCACGCCGAGCTCGCCCCAGGGGAGCTTGGAGGGGTCCGGCTCGGCCAGGAACTTGACCTTGTGGCCATCCACCGACATGACGTCCCCGTCCAGGGAGACGTCCGCGCCGAGACGGCCCATCACGGAGTCGAACTCGAAGAGGTGCTTGAGCGTCTCGGGATCGGTGAGGTCGTTCACCGCGACCAGCTCGATGTCGTGGCCGTGGTGGGTGTACAGCGCCCGCGCGAAGTTGCGGCCGATGCGCCCGAAACCGTTGATGCCAACCTTGACTGTCACTGCGATCTCCTCTGTGTCGTGGTGCGGCGGGCCGCGGTCGTCGTGACCGCGCAACCGTGATGTTGGATCGAAACCAATCGGTCTCATTCCCACACCCCGGCGGCCGTCCATCGGACGGTCCCGCCTGGTCTTCCGGCTCCATTCTACCGGGATCCGGGCCGCGGCGACAGTGGCACGGCCGAGTTTTCACGTCCCGTTCACCTGAGCCCACACAAACCCACAAGGCGTGGGACTCGCCGAGCGGCAACCGGTCAGGCGTCGGACCGGGCCGGGTCCGTCTGCTCGGCGTGCTCGGCACTCGCGTGGGCCGCGAACTCGGAGGTCGTGGCCACGCCGAGCTCCTCCGCGCGGCGGTCCGCCATGGCGAGCAGGCGTCGGATGCGCCCGGCGATCGCGTCCTTGGTCAGCGGGGGCTCGGAGAGCCTGCCGAGTTCGTCCAGGCTCGCCTGCTTGTTGGCCACCCGCAGCCGACCCGCGGCACGCAGGTGCTCCGGCGCCTCGTCGCCCAGGATGTCCAGCGCGCGCTCGACCTTGGCGCCCGCGGTGACGGCGGCCTGCGCGGAACGGCGCAGGTTGGCGTCGTCGAAGTTGGCGAGCCGGTTCGCCGTGGCCCTGACCTCCTTGCGCATGCGGCGGTCCTCCCACTGCAGCAGGGCCCGGTGGGCGCCCAGACGGGTGAGCAGCGCAGCGATGGTGTCGCCGTCGCGCACGACGACGCGGTCCACGCCGCGGACCTGCCGCGCCTTGGCAAGCACGTCGAGACGCCGGGCCGAGCCCACGAGCGCGAGGGCCGCCTCCGGTCCGGGGCAGGTGAACTCCATGGCGGCCGCCCGCCCCGGCTCCGTGAGGGAGCCGTGGGCCAGGAACGCCCCGCGGATCACCGCGGCGGACTCCTCCACGCTGCCGTTGACCACCGTGGGCGGCAGTCCCCGCACCGGGCGCCCGTGGGCGTCCAGCAGACCCGTGCGACGGGCGAGGGCCTCACCGTCCCTGGCCACCCGCACCACCCAGGTGCGGTCGCGGCGCAGCCCCCCGCCGCTGATCACGCCGAGCTCGCAGTCGTGGCCGAAGACCTCTCCCACGGTCCGGGCCGTGCGCCGGGCCACGGACTCGGTGTCGAGCTCCGCCTCCACAACGATCCGTCCGCCCACAATGTGCAGACCACCCGCGAAGCGCAGCAGGGCGGAGAGCTCCGCGGCGCGCACGGCCGACTTGCGGACCTGCAGATGGGCGAGTTCTTCCTTGACCGAGGCGGTCAATGCCATGACGGACGATCTCCTTGACGCTAGGTGGACGGAGGGGTACGGGGCCGTCAGCCCCGCGCGTTCATGATCTGCTGGTAGGCGGCGGCCAGTTTGAAGGGGTTGTGCGCGGAGCTGCCGTTCTTCTCGCGCAGGGAGTCCCAGTGCACCACCGCCCCCAGCTGGGCGGCCGCGGCCTCGACGTCCTTGGGCGACTCGGCCGCCGAGGGGTCCGCGAGGACGACGTCGAGGCGCAGCTCGGGCGCGTAGCGCTGGAGCACACGCAGCTGGTCCCCCGAGCCCATGCTGAGGGTCTCGGAGTCCCGCGAGAGGTTGAGCGTGACGAGACGCTTGGCCGGGGCCGCGCAGATCGCGTCCCGCAGTTCCGGCAGCAGCAGGTGCGGCAGCACCGAGGTGTGCCACGAACCGGGACCGAGCACCACCCACGCGGCCTCCTCGATCGCGGAGACGGCCTCCGGGCACGCCGGGGCGTCCGCCGGGCTGAGCCGCACGTTGCACACGTCCGCCTCCTTGGCCAGACGGGACTGGCCGGTGACGGTGCGCACGATCTTCTCCGGGGGGCACGCCGTCGTCGGGCTGCTGCCCGGGGAGACGTCTCCCTCGATCACGAGCGGCACGCAGCTCATGGGCAGCACCTGGCCGCGGGCACCGAGCAGCGCACCGGCCCAGCGCAGGCCCTCCACAGGGTCCCCGAGCAGCTCCCACAGCGTGACGATGAGCAGGTTGCCGAGGGCGTGGTTGTCGAGCCCCTCGTCCGGGTGCTGCTTGACGCTGAAGCGGTGCTGCATGACGTCGCTCCACGTGCGGCCCCACTGGGAGTCGTCGCACAGGGCGGCCAGTGCCATCCGGAGATCCCCGGGGGGCAGCACGCCGAGGTCGTCGCGCAGCCGGCCGGAGGAGCCGCCGTCGTCCGCGACCGTGACGACCGCCGTGAGCGCCGGCGCCAGAAGCCGCAGGGCGGAGAGGCTCGCGGAGAGACCGTGGCCGCCGCCCAGGGCGACCACGGAGTCCGCGTCCGTGAGGGAATCCCTCGCGGAGGGGTCCAGGGAGTGGTAGGGATCCACGTCGCGGCGGCTGCTCAGCGGCAGCCGGGGCAACGCACCCGTCGAAGGAAAT
Organism: Kocuria sp. HSID17590; assembly: GCF_003989485.1. Lineage (NCBI taxonomy): Bacteria > Bacillati > Actinomycetota > Actinomycetes > Micrococcales > Micrococcaceae > Kocuria > Kocuria sp. HSID17590. The sequence goes on from NZ_RBMB01000004.1 coordinate 57,754, forward strand.
GTGCTCATGGGATCCGTCATGTCAGGGGGCGGGACTACTCGCGGCCCATGTCCCGGTGCTGGATGTTCACGGTCACCCGCGGCGACTTGCCGAGCCGCCGGGCGACCTCCTCGGTGATCGCGACCGAGCGGTGCTTGCCGCCCGTGCAGCCGATGGCGATGGTCGCGTAGTGCTTGCTCTCGGTGCGGTAGCCCGCGAAGACCGGCTCGAGCATGGCCACGAAGCGGTCCACGAAGGTCTGGGCACCCTCGTTGCCGAAGACGTAGTCCCGCACCTCGGGGTCCTTGCCCGTGCGGGGGCGCAGGGCGGGGACCCAGTGCGGGTTGGGGATGAACCGCACGTCCGCCACGAAGTTGGCGTCCGCGGGCACCCCGTACTTGAAGCCGAAGCTCATCACGGTCAGGCGCAGCACCACGGGCCCGCTCGTGGAGAACATGTCTGCCACGGCCCGGGTCAGGGCATGCACGTTGAACGAGGAGGTGTCCAGCACCGAGTCCGCGGTCTCGCGCAGGTCCTTCAGCAGCTCCCGCTCGGCCCTGATCCCGTCCAGGATCCGCCCTCCGCCCTGCAGGGGGTGGGGCCGGCGCTGGTGCTCGTAGCGCGAGACCAGCACCTCGTCCGACGCCTCGAGGTAGAGCACCGAGAACTCGACGCCGGAGGTCTCCAGCGCGGCCAGGGTCTCCTTCATGTCGTTGAACAGGGCCTTGCCGCGCACGTCGATCACCACGGCCAGCTTGGGCAGGGTCTGCGGGGTGCGGGACGCCAGGTCCGCGAGGGTGCCGAGCATCTGCGGCGGCAGGTTGTCCACCACGTACCAGCCCAGGTCCTCCAGCGCGTTCGCGGCCGTGGACCGGCCCGCACCCGACATCCCGGTGACGATGAGCAGCTCCGACGTGGGGGGCTTCACCGGCTCCAGCGCGGGGGGTGCGGCATCCGGGGGTGGGGTGCTCATGGGGTGAAGGACCGCCTGATCTGCCGACTGCAAGGTTCCCCTCCAGGGTAGACCAGTTTCACGTCAGCCGAGCAGCTCCCCGGTCTCCGTATCGATCACGGGCTCGCGCACGGCGGACTCCCGGCTGCCCAGGGCCTCTGCGACCTTCACCGCCAGCGCGGGGCCGAAGCCGTTGACCTCGAGGATCTCCTCCGCGGAGGCCGCCCGCAGCTTCTTGACCGAGCCGAAGTGCTTGAGCAGCGCCTTCTGCTTGGCCGGGCCCAGCCCGGGGATCTCGTCCAGGGCGGAGACCGTCATGGCCTTGGAGCGCTTCTGCCGGTGGAAGGTGATCGCAAAGCGGTGGGCCTCGTCCCGGACCCGCTGCATCAGGAACAGTCCCTCGGAGGCGCGCGGCAGGATCACGGGGAACTCGTCATCTGGGACCCAGACCTCCTCCAGGCGCTTGGCCAGGCCCACCACGTGCACGTCCGTGACCCCGAGGTCGCCCAGTGCCTGCTGGGCGGCGGCCACCTGGGGCGGGCCGCCGTCCACGATCACGAGGTTGGGCGGGTAGGCGAACGCGCGCGACGTCGCGTCCTCCGTGTCCGCCTCGACCTCCCCCGTGCTCACGCCCTTCTCCTCGGCGCGGCGCTGCTGCTCCACGTGGCGGGAGAACCGGCGGTGGATCACGTCGTACATGGAGGCGGTGTCGTCCCGGGCGGCGTCACCGGTGATCGAGAACTTGCGGTACTCGGACTTGCGGGGCAGTCCGTCCTCGAACACGACCATGGACGCGACAACATTGGTGCCCTGGACGTGGGAGATGTCGTAGCACTCGATGCGCATGAGCGCGTCCGGCAGCCCGAGCGCCTCCTGCAGCTGCTGCAGCGACGCGGAGCGGGTGGTGAGGTCTCCCGCGCGGCGGGACTTGTGCAGCGCCAGTGCCTGCCGGGCGTTCTCCGCCACGGTCTCCAGCAGCTGCGCCTTCTCCCCCCGCTGGGGCCGCTGGATGCTCACGTGCGAGCCGCGCAGCTCGCTCAGCCACCCGCGCAGCTCGTCCGTCTCGTCCGGCTCCGCGGACACGTAGACGGTGCGCGGGATGGTGTCCTGGCGGTAGGCGAGCTCGGAGGTCCTGCGGTGCTGGCCCACCACGTCCTCGCTGCCCTGGGCGGCACTCCTGCGCCGGGTCCGGGCGGGCTGCGCGAGCCCGGACTGCGCCTCCCCGTAGACCTGCTGCAGCAGGTTGGTCATCAGCTCGGCGGTCGTCACGTCCTCGACCTTCTCCGTGACCCACCCGCGCTGGCCACGGATGCGCCCGCCGCGCACGTAGAACACCTGCACGGCGGCCTCGAGCTCGTCCTCGGCGATCGCGAAGAAGTCCGCGTCCGTGCTGTCCGGCAGAACCACCGTGTTGCGCTCGAACGCGCGCTCCAGGGCGGCGACGTCGTCCCGCCGGGCCGCGGCCGTCTCGAAGTCCATGCGCTCGGCGGCCTCGTTCATCTGGCGCGTCAGCTCGCGGATGTACGGCTTGGCGTGCCCGGCCATGAACCGGCAGAGGTCGTCAGCGAGCTCCCGGTGGTCCTCCCGGGAGATCTCCCCCACGCAGGGTGCGGAGCACTTGTCGATGTAGCCCAGCAGGCACGGCCGGCCGCTGCGCTCGGCCCGCTGGAACACGCCCTTGGTGCACGTGCGCACGGGGAACACCCGCAGCAGCGCGTCCAGGGTGTCGCGGATGGCCCACGCCTGGGAGTAGGGGCCGAAGTAGCGGTTGCCCGGCTTCTTCTCCCCCCGGGTGACCATGGCGCGCGGGACGTCCTCGGACATCGTCACGGCCAGGTACGGGTAGGACTTGTCGTCCCGGTAGGCGATGTTGAACCGCGGCGCGAACTCCTTGATCCACGTGTACTCGAGCTGCAGGGACTCGAACTCGGAGCCCACCACGGTCCACTGCACCGCGGCGGCCGTGGTCACCATGGCCCGCGTCTTGGGCGCGAGCTGGTTCAGCGGCGCGAAGTACGAGGACAGGCGGTTGCGCAGGTTCTTGGCCTTGCCCACGTAGATGACGCGGCCGTGCTCGTCCCGGAAGCGGTAGACGCCCGGATTGGTGGGGATGTCCTGTCGTGCCGGCCTGTAGCTTGCCGGATCAGCCATTCCCCAGGTCCCTCTGCGCCGACGGCGACACGTTGTAGACGTCCTTGCGGGGCTGGCCCGAGAGCCCGGCGATGGTGTCCATCACCTGCGCCACGAGCTCCTTGCGCATGCGACCGGTCTGGCGCATGCCGGCGGCGGGCACGGTGATGGGCTCCCCCGCGTGCATCTCGAACTTGGCGGGGCGGATCATCGTGGCCCCCGGGGGCTGCAGCCGCTGGGTGCCGATCATGCCAACCGGCACCACGGGAGCGCCCGTGAGCAGGGCGAGGTAGGCGACGCCGGAGTGGCCCCGGTAGAGGTAGCCGTCCCGGGAGCGGGTGCCCTCCGGGTAGATCCCGAAGACCCGGCCCTGCTGCAGGTGCTCGACCGCCGGCTGCAGCGCGGCCACGGACTCGCTCTGCAGCCCGCGGGCCACCGGGATGATGTCGATGAACTCGAAGGCCTGACGCATCAGGCGGCCCTTGATCCCCGGGCTGTTCACGTACTCGGCCTTCGCGATGAACTTCACGCGGCGCGGCATGAACGCGGAGATGATGACCGAGTCCAGGAAGGTGAGGTGGTTGGAGGCGATGATGACGGGCCCCGTCTCGGGGAGCCGGTCCACGCCCGTGATCACCGGTCGGCAAAGCAGCTTGAGGGTCCGGGCCACCGTGGCCTTGGTCACGTCGTACTTGGTGATCATCGCTCGCGCTCCCTACTGCTCCGTGTATGGCAGGAGCAAGTGTGCCAAATCACCGGGCTCGCGGGCGAGTGCGGCACATTCGCCCTCCAGCTCGCCGGGCTGAGCGAAGCCCCACAGCGCGCCCACGCAGTCGATGCCGTGGCTGCGTGCGCCGTCCGCGTCGTAGCTGCGGTCCCCCACCATGACCGTGCGGGTGGGGTCGGGGGGCAGCGCCCCGAGCCTGCGCAGGGCCTCGCCGATGATCGCGGGCTTGTCGTGCAGGGGTCCGGGCGCGTTCGCGGCACCGGGGCCGTTCCCCGCACCCGCACCGGGACCGGCGAGGTCGTCCGCAGCGCCGGAGACGGTCTCGAAGTACCCGGCGAGGTCGAAGCGCTCGACCACGGTGGTCGCGATGCGCTCGGGCTTCTGCGTGGCGACGGCCTGCCGCACGCCCCGCTGCGCGAGGGTGTCGAGCACCTCCCGGATCCCGGGGTAGAGGCGCGTGCGCTCGAGGCCCTCGGTGAGGTAGCCGGCCCGGTAGACGGAGACCACCTGTCGGATCTGATCCTCCGGGACGTCGGTGTAGCGCCGCAGGGACTCCCCGATGGGCGGTCCGACGAAGCGTTCGAGGTTCTCCGGGACGTCGAACCCACACGTCCACAGCGCCTCCGCGATGCCGTCCGTGATGGCCCCGGCGGGGTCCAGGACGGTGCCGTCCAGGTCCCACAGCACCACGGGCCGCTGCGGGCTCACGCCCGCTCCCCCGACGTCGCCATCTCCCGCGTGGCCGGCTCGCCCGCCTCGTGGGCGGCTTCCCTCGCGGCGGAGCTCTCGAGCACCTCGCGCAGGAACTGGCCCGTGTAGCTGTCCTCGTTGCGGGCCACCTGCTCCGGGGTCCCCTCGGCCACGACCGTGCCACCGCCCGAGCCGCCGTTGGGGCCGAGGTCCACGATCCAGTCCGCGGACTTCACGACGTCCAGGTTGTGCTCGATGGTCATGACGCTGTTGCCCTTGTCCACGAGGCTCTGCAGCACCATCAGCAGCTTGCGGATGTCCTCGAAGTGCAGACCCGTGGTGGGCTCGTCCAGGACGTAGATGGTGCGCCCGTTGGAGCGCTTCTGCAGCTCCGCGGCGAGCTTCACGCGCTGGGCCTCGCCACCGGAGAGGGTGGTGGCCGGCTGGCCCAGGCGCACGTAGCCCAGGCCCACCTCCACGAGGGTGTTGAGGTAGCGCGCGATCGCGGTGAACGGGGCGAAGAACTCGGCCGCCTCCTCGATGGGCATGTCCAGCACCTCGGCGATGTTCTTGCCCTTGTAGTGCACCTCGAGGGTCTCGCGGTTGTAGCGGGCCCCCTTGCACACCTCGCACGGAACGTAGACGTCCGGCAGGAAGTTCATCTCGATCTTCAGCGTGCCGTCACCGGAGCACGCCTCGCAGCGCCCGCCCTTGACGTTGAACGAGAACCGGCCCTGCTGGTAGCCGCGGACCTTGGCCTCCTGGGTCTCCGCGAAGAGCTTGCGGATCCTGTCGAAGACCCCCGTGTACGTGGCGGGGTTGGAGCGCGGGGTGCGCCCGATGGGGCTCTGGTCCACGTGCACCACCTTGTCCAGGTGCTCCAGCCCGTCGATGCGCCGGTGGCGACCCGGCACCTGCTTGGCGCCGTTGAGCTGGTTGGCCAGGCTCGTGTAGAGGATGTCGTTGACCAGGGTGGACTTCCCGGAGCCGGAGACGCCCGTGACGGCCACGAAGACCCCCAGGGGGAAGTCCACCGTGAGGTTCTGCAGGTTGTTCTCGCGCGCCCCGACCACCGTCAGCTTGCGCTTGGGGTCGACCGGGCGGCGCTTCCGTGGCACCTCGATGAGCCTGCGCCCGGTGAGGTAGTCCGCGGTGATGGACTCCCGGTTGTGCAGCAGCTCGTCGTAGGTGCCCGAGTGCACCACGTCACCGCCGTGCACTCCGGCGCCGGGTCCCACGTCCACGACCCAGTCGGCCTCGCGCATGGTGTCCTCGTCGTGCTCCACCACGATGAGCGTGTTGCCCATGTCCCGCAGCCGCAGCAGGGTGTCGATCAGGCGTCGGTTGTCCCGCTGGTGCAGGCCGATGGACGGCTCGTCCAGGACGTAGAGCACGCCCACGAGCCCGGCGCCGATCTGCGTGGCCAGCCGGATCCGCTGGGCCTCGCCGCCGGAGAGGGTGGCTGCGGCGCGCTCCAGGTTGAGGTAGTCCAGCCCGACGTCGATCAGGAACGTCAGGCGCGCCACGATCTCCTTGAGCACCTGGTCGCCGATCTTCGCCTCGCGGCTGTCCAGCTCCAGCTGCTCGAAGAAGGTCAGGGAGTCCCGCATGGGCAGCCGGGTGGCCTCCGCGATGTTCTTCCCGCCCACGGTCACGCCGAGGATCGTGGGGTTCAGCCGCGCTCCCCCGCACTCGGGGCAGGCCACCTGCCGCATGTACTGCTCGTAGCGGTCCTTGGCGTGGTCCGACTCGGTCTCCTCGTGCTTGCGCTTGATGTAGCCGAAGACCCCCTCGAAGCCCTGGGTGTAGCGCCGCTCGCGGCCCCACCTGTTCTTGTAGGCCACGGTGACCTTGTAGTCCTTGCCGTGCAGGATCGCCTTGCGCGCCTTGGTCGGAAGGTCCTTCCACGGCGTGACGAGGTCGAAGCCGACCTCCTCGCCGAGCCCGGCGAGCAGCCGGTTCCAGTAGTCGCTCGTGGCCTTGCCGAGGGACCACGGCGCAATGGCACCCTCCACGAGGGAGAGGTCCGGGTTCGGGACCACGAGGTCCTCGTCCACCTCGAGCCGCGAGCCGATGCCGTCGCACTCGGGGCACGCGCCGAAGGGCGCGTTGAAGGAGAAGGAGCGGGGTTCGATCTCGTCCGTCTGCAGCGGGTGCTCGTTGGGGCACGCGAGGTGCTCGGAGAACGTGCGCCGGGCATCCGCCCACGGGGACTCCTCCCCCTCACGGGTCACGAGCTCCACGACCACGCGCCCGGAGGCCAGGTTCAGGGCGGTCTCCACGGAGTCCGTGAGCCGCTGCCGGGCGTCCGGCTTGGCCGTCAGACGGTCCACCACGACGTCGATGGTGTGCTTGTACTGCTTCTTCAGCTTGGGCGCGTCCTCCAGCTGGACGGTCTCGCCGTCCACGACGGCGCGCGCGTAGCCCTGCTGGCTCAGCTGCTGGAACAGGTCCTGGAACTCGCCCTTGCGGCCCTTGACCACGGGGGCCAGCACCATGAAGCGGGTGCGTTCGGGCAGCTCGAGCAGCTGGTCCACGATCTGCTGCGGGGTCTGCTTGGTGATGGGCTCCCCGCACACGGGGCAGTGCGGGTGGCCGATGCGCGCCCACAGCAGACGCATGTAGTCGTAGATCTCGGTGATGGTGCCCACCGTGGAGCGCGGGTTGCGGGAGGTCGACTTCTGGTCGATGGACACCGCCGGGGAGAGCCCCTCGATGAAGTCCACGTCCGGCTTGTCCACCCGCCCGAGGAACATGCGCGCGTAGGAGGACAGGGACTCGACGTAGCGCCGCTGGCCCTCCGCGAAGATGGTGTCGAAGGCGAGCGAGGACTTCCCGGACCCGGACAGGCCGGTGAACACGACCATGGAGTCCCGCGGGATGGTGAGGTCCACGTTCTTCAGGTTGTGCTCGCGCGCCCCCTGCACCACGATCTCCGTGAGGTCCGAGACCCCGGAGGCACGGGTCTTCGGTGCGTGCTCGTGTGCCGTGCGCTCGGCGAGCACGGACGTGGACTGGGCATCGGATGAAGGGGTTCGCTCTGACACGGCTGCAACTCTAGTCGCTGCCTCCGACACTCTTGGCGGCCCCGCGTCAGGCGCGGTGGCGGCCGCGCCCGGACGAGCCCTGCTCAGGCGACCCGTGATCCGGGAACCCGTGATCGGGCGCCCCGCGCTCAGGGGACCCCGCCCGCCCGTCCGGCTGCGCGGCGTCGTCGTCGGCACTGCTGGCCACCGCAGCGGAACCCGAGGGGCCCGTCGTCGCGGGAGCCGCCGCGTGCGAACCGCGGGGCGACAGGGCCTCCTCACCCCGGCGCTCGTGGGCGGAGCGGCGCAGGCCGGAGGCGCGCGCGTCGACCACGGGGATCTGCCCCGTCTCCGCGTGCTGCATGCGCAGCCCGGCGGCCGCAACCGGGTCCATGCGGCGCTGGACCACCGTGATCTGCCCGGTCTCCGGGTCCACCTCCGCCACGTCCACCGTGGCCCGCAGCGGGACCTCCACCATGAGCAGCACGCACGCCAGGGTGACCAGGGACGCGATGCCCGCCACCAGGAAGAGCAGACCGGTGCCCGTGCCGTAGGCCTCGCGAATGGCCTCGAGGACGGCGGGCGGCAGGCCCGCGAGGTCCATCGAGGCGGCGTCCGGCGTGGCGGAGGAGTCCATGCCGTGCTCGGCGGCGAAGGCCGACATCTGCGTGGAGAGGTGGCGGGTCAGCAGCACACCGAAGAGCGAGACGGCCACGGCGCCGCCCACGGTGCGGAAGAAGGCCACGGCCGAGGACGCCGCGCCCATGTCCTTGAGCCCCACGGTGTTCTGCACCGCGAGCACGAGGTTCTGGTTCAGGGTGCCCACGCCCAGGCCGACGAGGCAGATGAAGACGCCCACCAGCCACGCGGGCGTGGCGTGGTTCAGCTGCGAGGCGAGGAACAGGCCCGTGGAGAGCACCACGCCGCCCACGATCAGCACGCGCTTCCACCGGCCGAAGCGGGTGATCAGCTGCCCCGCGACCATGGACCCCAGGAACGAGCCGACCACCTGCGGGAGCATGAGCAGGCCGGACTCGGTGGGCGTGTAGCCCTGGCCGAGCTGGAAGTACTGGCCCAGGTAGGTGGTGGAGGCGAACATGGCACCGCCGGTGGCGATCGCGGCGATGATCGCGAGCACGGTGGTGCGCTCCGTGATCACGTTCAGCGGCATGGTGGGCTCGCTCGCGCGCCGCTCCACGGCCACGAACGCCACGGTGCCGAGCACGGTCACCACGATCAGCGCGATCGACTGCCACGACCCCCACTCGAAGAGCTTGCCCGCGAAGGAGACCCACAGCAGCAGCCCGGAGGTGGCCACCGCGAGCAGCGCCATGCCCAGCACGTCCACCTTGGGTGTCTGCTCGCGCCGGACCTCCGGCACGCGCAGCGTGCGCACGATCAGCACCGCCGCGAGGACGGACAGCGGCACGGGGATCAGGAAGCACCAGCGCCAGCCGAAGGCGTCCACGATCAGCCCGCCCAGCAGCGGCCCCACGGACGTGGCCACGGCCATCACGGCCCCCATGTACCCCGCGTAGCGCCCCCGCTCGCGCGGGGCGATGATCGCTCCCAGGATGGTCTGGGACAGCGCCGTGAGACCTCCCATGCCCACGCCCTGGATCACGCGGGCCACCACGAGCATGGTGATCGAGCCCGCGAGACCCGCGACCGCCGAGCCGACCACGAAGATGGCGATGGCGCCCAGCAGCAGCTTCTTCTTGTCGAAGAGGTCGGCCAGCTTGCCCCACACCGGGGTGGTGACGGCGTTGGCGAGCAGCGTGCCCGTGACCGTCCACGACAGCGCGGTCTGGTCCCCGCCGAGGTCCGCCATGATCACGGGCAGGGCGGTGCCGATGATGGTCAGGGTGACCATCGCCATGAAGAACGCGGCGAGGATTCCGGTCAACGCCCGCAGGACGTCGCGGTGCTCCTGGTCGGGGGTGCGGGCGGCCCGTGCGGGGCGGCCCGGGTCCTGGGTGGCTGTCACGAGCGGGTCTCCTCTTCGCGCTCCGGGGTCACCGGTGCGGCGGGTTGCGGGGGTGGGGTGTGGTAGTTCGTCTCCCGGACAGCGGGCGGTGTGCTCTCCCGGCCAGTGCCCAGCGACCGCGTCAGAAGGTCCGTGAGACGGGACAGGTCCTCGCGGGTGCGGTGCGTCTGGGCCTCGTCCAGCCCGGCCAGCCGGGCGGCGAGGTGTTCGGCGTCCTGGCGCAGGTGCGCCTCCAGCGCCCGGCGACCGGTCTCCGTGATGTCCACGATCTGGGCGCGGCCGTCCTGCGGGTCCTGCGCGCGGGCCACGTGGCCCATCTGCTCCAGGGCCGCGAGGTGCCGGCTCATCCCGGACGCCCCCAGGCTGGACTCGGCCACCAGGTCCTTCGCGCGGCGACCGGGCTGGCACGAGAGGAACGTGAGGACGTCGACCTGCGACGTCGACAGCTCCCGGTGCGCCGCCGTCTCCTTGAGCACCCGGCGGGTGGCCCGCTGCAGCTCGAACAGGTCGCGGACGAGCTCCTCGGCGGTCTCGCGGGACAGGGGCACGGGCACCTCCCGGGCGGGGTCGGAGGGCACACGGGTGCCACGGAAAAATATTTGTTTCACGCAACTATATGGTGCGACGCGTGCCGCGTCCACGGGGACGGTGTTGGATCCGCCACACCGCGCGCGTCGCAGGGCCGGGACCGTTCGCCCGCAACGGGGCTGCGGCCTAGACTCTCTGCCATGATCGCCACCCAGACAGAGGTCACGGAGCTCACCGACATCACGATTCGGCGCATCTCCGTGAGTGACATGGACAACAACGTGTACCTGCTGACCTCCAAGGCGGAGGGCACGCAGGTGCTCATCGACGCCGCGGACAACGCCCGCGCCATCGCCGGGATGGTCGCCGCGGGCTCGGGTGACTGCTCAGACTGGGCCAACCTCCAGCTGATCGTCACCACGCACTCGCACTGGGACCACGTGCGGGCGCTGGAGGAGGTGGCCACGCACTCGGAGGCCATGACGGCGTGCGGCGCGGCGGACGAGAACGACATCGCGGTGCCCATGGACCTCACCTTCGAGAACGGGGACACCGCCGAGCTGGACGGCTTCGAGCTGGAGGTTATCGAGCTGCGCGGGCACACCCCCGGTTCCATCGCGCTCGTCTACCGGGACCCGCACGGCCCCGCCCACATCTTCACCGGCGACTCGCTCTTCCCGGGTGGTCTCGGCAAGACGGACTCCCCCGAGGCGTTCCGGCAGCTCTACGCGGACGTCACGCAGCGGATCTTCGACCGCTTCGACGACGACACTGTGATCCACCCCGGCCACGGCGCCCCCACAACCCTCGGCGCGGAGCGGCCGCACCTGCGGGAGTGGGAAGAGCGCGGCTGGTGAGCACCCCCTCGCCCCGCGCCGAGGCCGGTTCCGCCGACGACGCCGCGGGGCCCGGTACCGCGGACCGCGCCGCCTACGTGGCGGTGCTCGTGTTCCCCGTCCTCGTGCTGGCCGGTGGACTCGCGGGGTACCTTTTCGCGCCCACCGTGCACCAGGCCGCACCCTGGACCAACACCCTGCTGGGGCTCGTGATGTTCGGGATGGGCCTGACCCTGCGCCCCGCTGACTTCGCGCTCGTGGCAAAGCGCCCCGTTCCCATCGCGGTGGGCGTGCTCGCGCAGTACGTGGTGATGCCCGGGGTCGCCGTGCTGGTCTCGTGGCTGATGCAGCTGCCGCCGGAGATCGCAGCCGGCGTGATCCTCGTGGGCTGCGCCCCGGGCGGCACGGCGTCGAACGTGGTCTCGTACCTGGCTCGCGGTGACGTGGCCGTGTCCGTGACCATGACTTCGATCTCCACCCTGCTCGCTCCCCTGCTCACGCCACTGCTGACGCTGTGGCTCGCGGGTGCGTACATGCCCCTCGACGGCGCCGCCATGGCCCGCTCGATCGCGATGGTCGTGCTGCTGCCCGTGGTGCTCGGGCTGGTGGTCCGCCTCGCCCTGCCCCGCGTGGTCTCCCGCCTGCTCCCGGTGCTGCCGTGGTTCTCCGTGGTGGTGATCGCCGCCATCGTGGCCATCGTGGTCTCCGGGTCGGCGGACAAGATCGTGCAGGCGGGGCTGCTCGTGCTCGCGGCCGTCGCCGTGCACAACGTGCTCGGGCTGCTCCTCGGCTGGGCGGTGGGACGGGTGACGGGCCAGCCCGCGCCGGTGCGGCGCACCACCGCCATCGAGGTGGGCATGCAGAACTCGGGTCTCGCAGCCGGTCTCGCCGCGCAGTACATGTCCCCGGTGGCCGCCCTGCCCGGTGCCGTGTTCTCCGTGTGGCACAACCTCTCGGGCGCGGTCTTCGCGCTGCTGTGCCGCCGGGTGGACGCCCGCGCGGCCGCACGCCGCTCGGCGTAACGGCTGGAGCGACGTCGTTCTGCGTGTCCGGGGCGCCCGATAGGCTGACGGGGATGAAACTCCTCGACTCCCTGGCCCCCGATCTCTCCGCACCCGGTCACCACTACCTGCGGGGCGACTTCGCGTCCAACCCGCTGGACGAGGACGAGGTCTACGAGGGCTTCCTCGGCTGGATCGCGTCGCGGGACATGGAGCTGTACCCCGCCCAGGACGAGGCCGTGCTGGAGGTGGCCAACGGGTCCAACGTGATCCTGGCGACCCCCACGGGCTCGGGGAAGTCCACCGTGGCCGTGGCCGCGCACTTCGCGGGGCTCGCCCGCGGGCAGCGCTCGTACTACACGGCACCCATCAAGGCACTCGTGTCCGAGAAGTTCTTCGACCTCTGCGAGATCTTCGGCGCGGAGAACGTGGGCATGGTCACCGGCGACTCCGCCGTGAACCAGGACGCCCCCATCGTGTGCTGCACCGCGGAGATCCTCGCCAACGTGGCGCTGCGCGAGGGCCCGGACGCGGACCTCGGCGTGGTGGTCATGGACGAGTTCCACTTCTACGCGGATCCCCAGCGCGGGTGGGCGTGGCAGGCCCCGCTCATCGAGCTGCCCCAGGCCCAGTTGCTGCTCATGAGCGCGACCCTCGGGGACGTCTCCCGCATCGAGCAGCGGCTGGAGGAGACCACCGGGCGCGCCACGGCGCTCGTGACCTCCACCGAGCGGCCTATCCCCCTGCACTACTACTACTCCGAGCGCCCGATCCACGAGGAGCTCGAGGAGCTGCTCACCACCCACCAGGCCCCCGTCTACGTGGTGCACTTCTCCCAGCTGCAGGCCGCGGAGCAGGCGCAGAACCTGATGTCCGTGGACGTGCTGAGCAAGGACGAGAAGCAGCGGGTCGCGGAGCTGATCAAGGACTTCCGGTTCTCGGCGGGATTCGGCAAGACGCTGAACCGGCTCGTGCGCCACGGCATCGGCGTGCACCACGCGGGCATGCTGCCCAAGTACCGCCGGCTCGTGGAGCAGCTCGCCCAGACCGGCCTGCTCAAGGTCATCTGCGGCACGGACACCCTGGGCGTGGGCATCAACGTGCCCATCCGAACGGTGCTGATCACGGCGCTGTCCAAGTACGACGGCCGCCGCACCCGCCGCCTGAGCGCGCGCGAGTTCCACCAGATCGCCGGCCGTGCCGGCCGTGCCGGGTACGACACCGCCGGAACCGTGGTGGTCCAGGCCCCGGAGCACGTGATCGAGAACGAGCGGGCCATGGCCAAGGCACGGGCCAAGCACGGGGACGACCAGAAGAAGCTGCGCCAGGTGCCCAAGAAGAAGGCGCCCGAGGGGTTCGTGTCCTGGAGCCGCAAGACCTTCGACCACCTGGTGGAGGCCACGCCCGAGCAGCTCACCTCGTCCTTCGACGTCACCCACTCCATGGTGCTGAACATGCTCCAGCGCCCCGGGGACAACATCACCGCGGGCTACCGGCTGCTCACCAGCGTGGACGAGCCCCGGGCACGCCAGCGCGCGCTCTTGCGCCAGGGCCTCGCCATCCTCAAGGAGCTGCTGCGCGCCGGGGTGGTCGTGCGGCTGCCCGAGCCGGACGAGACGGGGCGTCGCTACCGGCTCACCGTGGAGCTGCAGGAGAACTTCGCGCTCAACCAGCCGCTGTCCCCGTTCGCCCTCGCGGCCCTGGGACTGCTGGACCCGGAGTCCGAGACGTACGCGCTCGACGTCGTCTCCGTCATCGAGGCCACCCTCGAGAAGCCGCGGCAAGTACTGAACCTGCAGGAGAAGAAGGTCAAGGGCGAGGCGCTGGCCGCCATGAAGGCCGAGGGCCTCGAGTACATGGAGCGGATGCGCGAGCTCGACGAGATCACCTACCCGCAGCCGCTGAAGGAGCTGCTGGACCAGGCGTTCGAGACCTACCGGAATTCCGCGCCGTGGGTCTCCCAGTTCGAGCTCTCCCCCAAGTCGATCGTGCGGGACATGTACGAGCGCGCCATGACGTTCGGGGACTACGTGCAGTTCTACGGTCTGGCCCGTTCCGAGGGCATCCTGCTGCGCTACCTCTCGGACGCCTACAAGGCCCTGCGCCAGACGGTGCCCGTGGACGCGAGCACCGAGGCGCTCACGGACCTCGTGGAGTGGCTCGGCGAGAGCATCCGCCAGACCGACAACTCCCTGCTGGACGAGTGGGAGAAGCTCGCCTCCGGCGTGGAGCCCCCGTCCGGGACCAGCGCGGACTCGCTCGAGGAGCTCGTGGCGGAGCAGCCCGAGGGCGTCACGTCCAACGCGCGGGCCTTCCGGGTCATGGTGCGCAACGCCCTGTTCCAGCGCGTGGAGCTCTTCGCTCAGGAAAAGGACAAGGTCCTGGGTGCGCTCGACGAGAAGACCGGGTGGGACCGGGACCGCTGGGCGGACGCCATGGACGCCTACTTCGACGAGTACGAGGACATCTACACGGACGCCCAGTCCCGCGGACCGGCACTGATCCGCATCGACGAGAACCCCGAGGGTCTCGCGGGCTTCTGGACGGTCACCCAGGTCTTCGACGACCCCGACGGCCACCACGACTGGGGCATCAACGCGCGCATCGACCTCGCGGCCTCGGACGAGGACGGCTTCCCCGCTGTCCTCGTGGACAACGTGGGCAACGTGGCGGAGACGGGCCGATGACGCGCTGCCGCTGATATGCAATTCTGAACGCATATCATGCTGTCATGCACCGCTGAATGCATAGAGCAGAGGAGGCACCGTGTTCGTCCTGACGATCGACCGTCGCGCATCGCGCCGTGACGGTTCGGCGCTGGAGATCTCCGCGCTGCGCGACGAGGTGCAGCGCGCCCTCCCCCGCCCGGTGCTCGGCTGGGACGTGAGCGCCGGGGACGAGCTCCAGGCCCTGTACGACGACGCCGCGGCCGTCCTGAGCGCTCTGCTGCACCTCGCGGACCCGGCCCGGTGGCACGTGGGCCTGGGCATCGGACCCGTGGACCTGCCCCTGGGCGACTCCGTGCGGGAGTCCACGGGCCCGGCGTTCGTCGCCGCGCGTGACGCGGTGACCCGCGCGAAGGACCACGGTGCCCCGGTGGTGCGAGGCAACGAGTGGGCTGAGCGGGCGGGAACCGTCCTGGACCTCGTGTGCGCCGTCCGGGCCCGACGGACGGATGCCGGGGCCCGGGCCGCCGCCCTGGCCGACGACGGGCAGACCCAGCAGCAGATGGCCGACTCCCTGGGGATCGCCCAGTCCTCGGTGTCCCGACGACTCGCCGCCGCACTGTGGCACGAGGAGCACACGGTGCGGGAGACGCTCGTGGCTCTGCTGGACCTCGCCGATCAGGGGCGGGACGCATGACGGCGCTGCGCCCCCTGACCACCGTTGTGCTGCCGTTCGTGCTCGTGGCGGTCACGGCGGTGTGGACGTGGCTGGCCGGCACCGCACCGGGGGTGTGGACCTTTCCCGCCCTTCTCGTGGCCGGCACCCTGTCCGGGGATCCCGTGGTCCGCGCGGTCTTCTCCTTCGCGGACGTCTCCGACGAGCGCCCCGCGCCCGAGGTGAGCCCCTGGACCGAGTCCGAGGCGGTGGCCGACCCCGTGGACCCGCCCCTGCGCGGCGGCCTGGTGATCGGCGCCCTCGAGCGCGCGGCGGCCATCGTCTCGCTCATGACCGGCATGGTGGCGGGGATCGCCGTGATCGTGGCCGTCAAGGGCCTGGCGCGCTACGGCGAGTTCACGAATGCCCAGCAGCGTGAGCAGTTCATCATCGGCACGCTCGTCTCCCTGCTCTGGGCGGCCCTGTTCGCCGGTGCCGCCCTGTGGTGCACGACGCCGCCCGGGCCGTTCGGCGCCTGACGCCACCTTCCCCCGCCCACGAACCGTCCGACGTCGCACGGCCACGAGGCGTCGCAGGAAGGCCATGCCTCAACGGCCTGCGCAGCGCCTGTCGAAACCCTGCTCGCGGAACGGCTCGCGCGGCGTCGTCGTGCCTCAGCCCTCGGTGCGGAGATCCGGGGAGGGTGTGCTGACCCGGCCGGTCTCCGCGAACTCGCGGTGCTGGCCGCGCGCGGTCTCCAGCATCGTGCGGAAGCGGGCCCGCGACTCGATCAGCTCGTCCTTGTGCTTCTCCGAGATCCGAGGGAAGTGCGCGTGCGCCTCGGCGATCTGCTGCGCGAGGGCGTTGCGCTCCTCGGCCGGGGCGTCCGCGGGCAGTGCCAGATAGCGCTCCGTGAGGTCCTGGGTGCGCTGGATCGTGCGCAGCGCCCGGCCCTTGGGGCTGTAGAGCGACACCAGCACGGTAACCACGAGCACCGAGATGATGACGGCGAGAGACGCCCCGATGCCGATTTCGACGACGGGCACGTGGGCGCCGTCGTTGATGAAGGGCAGCGTGTTCTCGTGCAGCGCGTGCAGGACGAGCTTCACGCCGATGAACGCCAGGATGAGCGAGAGCCCCCACGAGAGGTAGATGAGCCGGTCCAGCAGCCCGTCGATCAGGAAGTACAGCTGGCGCAGGCCCATGAGCGAGAACGCGGTGGCCGTGAAGACGATGTAGGGCTCCTGGGTGAGCCCGAAGATCGCGGGGATCGAGTCGAGTGCGAAGAGGATGTCCGTGCCGCCGATGGCCACCATGACCAGCAGCATGGGCGTCAGGGCACGCTTGCCGTGGTGGACGGTGAAGAGCTTGTCGCCGTCGTAGTAGTCGGTGGTGTGGAAGACCTTCCGGGCCAGGCGCACCACGATGTTGTTGGCGTCGTCCTCCTTGCCCTCGCCGATCTCTCCCTTGATGAGGTTGCCGGCCGTGAGGATGAGGATCAGGCCGAAGAGGTAGAACACCCACGAGAACGCGTTGATCGCCGCGGCACCCACGAAGATGAACACGGTGCGGGCAACGAGTGCGAAGACGATGCCGAAGAGCAGCACCTTCTGCTGGTCCGCGCGGGGCACGGCGAACGAGCCCATGATGATGAGGAACACGAAGAGGTTGTCCACGGACAGCGCCTTCTCCGTGATGTAGCCGCCGTAGTACTCGGCCATCAGGGTGGGACCGTCCAGCCACAGGATCACCAGGCCGAAGAACAGCGCGATCCCCACGTAGACCGCGGACCAGATGGCCGCTTCCCTGATGGTGGGCTCGTGCGCCTTGCGGACGTGGAAGACGAAGTCGTAGGCCAGCAGGCCGAGGATCAGGGCAATCGTGATGCCCCACTGGAGGGAGGTGATCTCCACGGGGAGTCTCCTTGCGGGTCGAGAAACCACACAAGTCTCTCCCCCACGCCCGTGCTGTCCGGTGCAACAACCGCAGTGCGCGGTGCGGCGTGGTCCGTGCCCGGCCCGGCGATGGCGCCGGACGTACTGACGGGCACGAAAGGTGAGGGATACTCCCTTGCTTGCCGTCGATCATACCGGAGCCGCCGCCCGGCCGCGTGGTCAGTTCTGCGCGCGACCCTTTGCGTCCGCGATGCGCTGCTCCCGCAGACCGTGAGCCCGCTCGAGGAGGTCGTGGTAGCGGGTCTCGGACTCGATGAGCTCGTCCCGGTACTTCGCCTTCACGTTCGGCAGCTGCGCGCGGTACTTGTTCATCTTCTCGGCCGCCTTGGTGCGCTCCTCCACCGGAGCGCTCTCCGGGGTGTCGAGGTAGCGCTCAGCCCACAGCTGAGCACCGTTGATGATCCGCACGGCGCGGCCCTTGGGGCTGTAGAGCGAGGCGAGGACGGTCAGCACCAGGACCCCGATGATGACGGCGAGCGAGAACCCGGTGGTCACCTCCACCACGTGCACGGGCTCACCCCCGTTGATGAAGGACAGGGTGTTCTCGTGCAGCGCGTGCAGGATGAGCTTCACGCCGATGAACCCGAGAATGATCGCCAGACCCCAGGAGAGGTAGATGAGGCGGTCCAGCAGCCCGTCGATCAGGAAGTACAGCTGACGCAGGCCCATGAGCGAGAACGCGGTGGCCGTGAAGACGATGTACGTCTCCTGGGTGAGCCCGAAGATCGCGGGGATGGAGTCGAGCGCGAACATGATGTCGGTGAGCCCGATGGCCACCATGACCAGCAGCATGGGGGTCATCATGCGCTTGCCGTCCACCTCGGTGAACAGCTTGTCCCCGTCGTACTCGTCCGTGGTCTTCAGGAAGCGCTTGGCCAGGCGCACCATGACGTTGTTGGCGCCGTCCTCCTCGTCCGCGTCCGTGACCTCACCCTTGACCAGGTTGCCCGCGGTGTAGATGAGGAAGATGCCGAACACGTAGAACAGCGCGGACCAGCGGTTGATGGCCGCCGCCCCCACGAAGATGAACAGGGTCCGGGCGATCAGCGCCACCACGATGCCGAACAGCAGCACCTTCTGCTGGTCCGCCCGCGGCACCTTGAAGGACGCCATGATGATGAGGAACACGAAGAGGTTGTCCACGGACAGCGCCTGCTCCGTGATGAACCCGGCGTAGTACTCGGCGGCGAAGCCCGGCCCGTCCCAGATCAGCACGATCAGCCCGAAGAGCAGCGCGAGGGACACGTAGAGGCTCGTCCACAGCGCCGCTTCCTTGATGGTGGGCTCGTGCGGCTTGCGCGCGTGGAAGATGAAGTCGTAGGCGAGCAGCCCCAGGATCACGGCGATGGTGATCCCCCACTGCAGTCCGGAAATCTCCACGAGTACCCCTTAGGCGAGAGTGATGCTGGGAGCAGCCCGTGAACGGACCACACAGGTGTGGAAGTTTACCCGACCACGGCACTGGCCGGAGTGGCCCGCCGCAGGTCAGGCGTGCCCGGCGTCCTTCATGCGGCGCAGCTCCTTCTTGAGGTCCGCGATCTCGTCCCGCAGCCGCCCGGCGAGCTCGAACTTCAGCTCCGCCGCGGCGTTGCGCATCTGCTCGCTGAGCTCCTCGATGAGCTGGACGAGATCCTCCGCCGGGGCCGCGGCCACGCCGTCCCGCAGCAGCTTGGACTCTGCCGCCGCTGCAGCCTGGTCCTTGCCGGGGGCCTTGCCCCGAGTGGCGCCCTCCTTGCCCTTGACCGGCGCGGTGTGGTTGTTCGCGGCGGAGCGCTGGGCCAGCAGGGTGCGGGTGTCCTCGTCCTCGCGGGCCAGCTGGTCCGTGATGTCCGCGATCTTCTTGCGCAGGGGCTGCGGGTCGATCCCGTGCTCCTTGTTGTACGCCACCTGGATCTCCCGGCGGCGGTTGGTCTCCTCGATAGCCACGTCCATGGAGCGGGTGATCTTGTCCGCGTACATGTGGACCTCGCCCGAGACGTTGCGGGCGGCACGGCCGATGGTCTGGATCAGCGACGTGGTGGAGCGCAGGAAGCCCTCCTTGTCCGCGTCGAGGATCGCCACCAGGGACACCTCCGGCAGATCCAGGCCCTCTCGCAGCAGGTTGATGCCCACGAGGACGTCGAACGTGCCCATGCGCAGGTCCCGCAGCAGCTCCACGCGCTTGAGGGTGTCCACGTCCGAGTGCAGATACTGCACGCGCACCCCGTGCTCCATGAGGTACTCGGTGAGGTCCTCCGCCATGCGCTTCGTCAGGGTGGTCACGAGCACGCGCTCGTTGCGCTCCACCCGCAGCTCGATCTGCTCCAGGAGGTCGTCGATCTGACCCTTGGTGGGCTTCACGATCACCTGGGGATCAACGAGCCCGGTGGGGCGGATGATCTGCTCCACCACCGAGTCCACCTTGGACATCTCGTACGGGCCCGGCGTGGCGGACATGTACATGGTCTGCCCGATGCGCTCCAGGAACTCGTCCCACTTCAGGGGCCGGTTGTCCATGGCTGAGGGCAGCCGGAAGCCGTGCTCCACCAGGGTGCGCTTGCGGGACATGTCTCCCTCGTACATGCCGCCGATCTGCGGCACGGTCACGTGGGACTCGTCGATGATGAGCATGAAGTCGTCCGGGAAGTAGTCCAGCAGACAGTGCGGGGCGGAGCCGCGGGGACGGCCGTCGATGTGCAGGGAGTAGTTCTCGATGCCGTTGCAGTAGCCCATCTGCTCCATCATCTCGAGGTCGTACTGCGTGCGCATGCGCAGCCGCTGGGCCTCCACGAGCTTGTTCTGCGACTCCAGCTCCTGCAGCCGCTCCTGGAGCTCCTTCTGGATGGACTCGATGGCCACCGCCATGCGCTCGGCACCGGCCACGTAGTGCGAGGCGGGGAAGACGTACATCTCCTGCTCCTCGTTCACGATCTCGCCGGTGAGCGGGTGCAGCGTGTAGATGGCCTCAATCTCGTCCCCGAAGAACTCGATGCGCAGCGCCATCTCCTCGTACATGGGGATGATCTCCACGGTGTCCCCGCGCACGCGGAACGTGCCGCGGTGGAAGTCCACGTCGTTGCGCACGTACTGCATGTTCACGAACTGGCGCAGCAGGGCGTCCCGGTCCATCTCCTGGCCCACGGCCAGGGTGACCATCTGCTTGACGTACTCCTCCGGGGTGCCCAGGCCGTAGATGCAGGAGACGGTGGAGACCACCACGGTGTCCCGGCGGGTGAGCAGGGAGTTCGTGGCGGAGTGGCGCAGCCGTTCGACCTCCTCGTTGACGGAGGAGTCCTTCTCGATGAAGGTGTCCGTCTGCGGGACGTACGCCTCCGGCTGGTAGTAGTCGTAGTAGGAGACGAAGTACTCGACGGCGTTGTTGGGCAGCAGCTCCCGCAGCTCGTTCGCGAGCTGCGCGGCGAGCGTCTTGTTCTGCACGAGCAGCAGCGTGGGCCGTTGCACGGCCTCGATCAACCACGCGGCGGTGGCGGACTTGCCCGTTCCCGTGGCGCCCATGAGCACCACGTCCTTCTCGCCGCCCTGGATGCGTTCGGCGAGCTCGGCGATGGCCTTGGGCTGGTCACCGGCGGGCTGGAACTCGGAGACGACCTCGAAGGGGGCGACCACGCGGTTGATCTTCTGGGCGAGCGACATGGCATCAGGGTACGCGCAGGCTCAGACACGACGACGCCGCCCGCGCACCGCCACACGTCACCGCGCGTTCCGCAGGCCGAGCCTGCGCCGGCCCCGGCTGATGCCCTGCCGACCGGGACACTCCCCGCGTGCACGGGGACGGTGTCTCCACGGGGTCGGTTCAGGCCACCTCACGGTTCCACCACTCGTCCACCTGTGCCTCCAGCTCCGCGATGCTCCCGGAGTTCGCGAGCACGGTGGTGGCCACGGCCCGGCGGTCCTCGTCCGAGGCCTGGGCCGCGATCCGGCGTCGGGCGTCCTGCTCGGCCATTCCCCGGTCCTCGACCATGCGCCGGACGCGCTCGGCCTCCGGCGCCTCGACCACCAGCACACGGTCCATCTGCTCGTGCTGACCGGTCTCCACGAGCAGGGGGATGTCGTGGACCACGATCCCTCCCGGGGGGACGTCCGAGAGCAGCCGGGCCGTCTGGGCGCGCACGAGCGGGTGCATGATCCCGTTGAGCGCCTCGAGCTGCGCCGGGTCCCCGAAGACGATCCCGGCCAGCGCGGCGCGGTCCAGGGCGCCGTCGTCGCGGACCACGGACGGGCCGAAGTGCTCGAGAACCGCCTCGTAGCCCGCCGCACCCGGTTCCTGCAGCTCGCGGGCAATCGCGTCCGCGTCCACGACGAGCGCGCCGTGCTCGGCGAGCCGGCGCGAGACCGTGGACTTCCCCGAGGCGATCCCCCCGGTCAGCCCCACGCGCAGCACGTCAGTGCGATCCGGTCTCGTGAACAGTTCCCTCATGGTCGTGGCCTTCCTCGGTGCTCTCGTGGTCCAGGACGGGCAGGATCTGATCCTGCCAGATCTCGCGGACCTGGTCGCGGACGTGCTCGACGTCCCCATCGTTGACGATCACGCGGTCGGCGACGTCGCGGGTCTCCCCGTCCGAGGGGGCCTGGTCCACGAGGTCCCACGCGACGTCGGCCGCCACGCCCTCCGTGCGGCGCAGCCGCTGCACGCGCTCCTCCGCGGGCGCCTCCACGGCGACCACGAGGTCGAACCGGTCCCGCTGCTCCGCTTCCAGGGGGTCCCGGACCACCTGGACCATCACGCGGTCGGTGCCCGCCTCGCGCGCCCGCCGCCGCGCACTCTCGCGCATCTCGGGCATGAGCAGCTCGTGGGCCCGGGCCCGCGCCGTCTCGTTGCGGGCCATGAGCTCGTCCAGCGCGGCGGCGACGTCCTCCGCGGGGGCGTCCGCCGCCGTGGGCAGCTGCTCCCCGAAGATCCGCTCGACCTCCGCCCGCGTGGGGGTCCCGGGCTCGAGCAGCTGCTGCCACATCTGCGCGCTGTCCAGGACCGCGGCGCCGAGCTCCTCGAACGCGCGGGCCGCGGTCCGCTTGCCCGACGACGCACCGCCCGTGAGCGCGAGCTGGTAGACCGGGCGCCCCTCCTGCTCACGCTGCCAGTGCCACGTGCGCGGCTGGTGGGTGTCGTTCTCCGGCTCGGTGCCCACCTCGTACTCCGGGCGGATCACGTACTCCGAGACGGCCGCGCCGTCCTCCTGGGCGCGCCGGTGGTACTCCTCCGCGGGCAGCACACGCTTCCACTGCCGCGTGCGCATCGGCCGGGCGGTGCCCGCGTCCTGGCGCAGCGCCTGCAGGAGCATGACCGCCTGGAGCACCTCGAGCAGCATCACGGGAGCGCCGATCACGATGATGACCTCCTGCAGCGCGTTGAGCCCGTTCTCCCCCGACGTCGCGATGATCGCCGTGCAGACGGCACCCACCGCGAGCGTCCAGAAGATCCGCTGCCGCCGCGGCCCCTCGTCCTCGTGGCCGTTCGCCATCGCGTCCATCACCAGGGCTCCGGAGTCGATGGAGGTGATGAAGAACACCGTGATCACGATCAGCGCCACGAAGGCCGTGACGGCGAACCACGGCATGGTCTGCAGGAACTGGAACAGGGCGGCCTCCGGGTTGCCCTGCGTGACGATCGTCTCCGTGAGCGTCCCCCGGGTCCCGGGTGCGCGGTCGATCCGGATGGCGTTGTAGCCGTAGATCGCCATCCACACGACCACGAACGCCGAGGGCACCCCGAGCACCCCCACCACGAACTCGCGGATGGTGCGCCCGCGGGAGATCTTGGCCACGAACATCCCCACGAACGGGGCCCACGTGACGGTCCAGGCCCAGTAGAACACCGTCCAGTCCCCTGACCAGGTCCCACCCCCGTAGGTGTCGTTGAAGAACGCCAGGGTGGGCAGCTGCTGGGCGTAGCCGCCCACGGACTCCACGATCGCGCGCATCGTGTCCATGGAGGCGCCCGCCATCAGCACGAAGAGCAGCAGGGCCACGGCCAGCACGATGTTCGCGTAGGACAGCCGCTTGACGCCCTTCTCCATGCCCGCGAGCACGGAGGCCAGGCCCACCGCCGTGATCACGGCAATGATCGCCGCCTGGATCCACCCCGCCATGGGGATCCCGTACACGTACGTCAGACCGCTGTTGATCTGCAGCGCACCCAGCCCCACGGAGACCCCCAGGCCGAACACCGTGGCGACGATGGACAGGACGTCGATCGCCTTGCCCCACGGCCCGTGGATCCCGTCCCCGAGCAGCGGGTGGAACGCGGAGGAGACCCGCGGCGGAAGCTTGCGCTTGTACGTGAAGTACCCGAACGCCAGTCCGGGCACCGCGAGGATCGCCCACATGTGCACACCGAAGTGGAAGTTCGCGATGTTCAGCGCCTCCACCGCCGCGCGGTCGGACTCCGGGTCCGTGCCGTACATGGGCGGGTTCGCGTAGTGGTTGATCGGCTCCGCCACGCCCCAGAACATCAGCACGGCACCCACCCCGGCCGCGAAGAGCATGCCGAACCAGGTGAGACCCGAGTAGGCCGGCTGGGAGTCGTCGTCGCCGATCTTCACGCGGCCGTAGCGGCTCAGCGCAAGGCCCACAGCGAAGATGACCAGTGCCGTGACGCTGAACGTGTAGAACCAGCCGGTGCGGTAGCGCAGCACGTGGGCGATGCCCCCGAAGAATCCCTGCACCGGCCCCGGGAAGAGGCTCATGGCCGCGGTGAACACCACGATGAGCGCCGCGGAGACGAAGAAGATCGAGGGCGTGGTGCGCAGGCCGAGTCGGTCGTGGAGACGGTGGAGCACAGAGTGGCCCTTCGGCTGGGGGACGGGGTCGCACGGTCCGGTCCCGCGACCGGCCGCACCCACTGTAGCGGCCGACGACGCCGCGGTCGGCGCGGTGCCCAGCACCCGTCCCTACACTGGGAGCGTGTCCCCCGAACTCCTCGCCGAACCTGCCGCCGCCCCGCGCGTGTCGTACACCGTGCCCCGGGCGGGAACCGTCCACTCGGCGGAGCTGGAGATCAAGAAGTCGCGCTTCCTGGCCCTGCTCACCCGCGTGGACACCGAGGACGAGGCCCGGCAGTTCATCGCACGCACCGCGTCCGAGCACCGCGACGCACGCCACCACTGCTCCGCGTTCCTGGTCGGCCCCCACCGTGAGATCGGCCGCTCCTCCGACGACGGCGAGCCGGCGGGCACCGCGGGCGTGCCCATCCTGCAGGCACTGTCCTCCCACCTCACGGAGAGCCAGCGCGAGGCCGACGGGACGGGCGATCTCTCCGACGTGTGCGCCGTCGTCGTGCGCTGGTTCGGCGGGATCAAGCTCGGCGCGGGAGGCCTGGTGCGCGCGTACTCGGGCGCCGTGACCGAGGCACTGCAGGACGCTCCCCTGGTTCCACGCGTCCGCTGCCGCGAACTCTCCCTGCCCGTGCCGCACGCGGACGCCGGGCGCGTGGAGGCCGAGATCCGGGCGCGCGAGCTCGTCGTGCAGCCCACCAGCTACGGCTCCGAGCACGCGATCCTCCACGTCCTCGTGCCGGACACATCCTCCGAGCTCGACGCCGCCCGGGCCGTCCTCGCCACCGTCACCTCGGGACACGGGGAGCCCGTGACCGGGGAACCCACGTGGCAGGACGTCCCTGCTCTCTGACGCACCCGTTCTTTCGGGCACGTGCCCTCACACCGGCCCCTGCCCGCAGAGCCGCCGCCGCGGTCGAACGGGTCCTGTCTGCCCCCGCTCTCCCACCGTGCTGCCCGTACGACGTGGCGCGGCAACGGCCCCGCGCAGGAAAGACACCCCGGACACCTGAGACACCCCGGAAACGCAAGAGGCCCCGCACCCGTGACGGGTGCGGGGCCTCTCGGCGACGGTCAGCGTGCGTCACCCACCGGAACCGGCGGGGTGACGCTCACGCGTGACTCAGTGACCGGTGAGCTTCTCGCGCAGCGCGGCCAGAGCCTCGTCCGAGGCCAGCGTGCCGGAGTCCTCGGCCGACTGCTCGGAGGAGTAGCTCGTGGGACCGGACGCGCGGCTCGGAGCCGGCGAGGAGGACGAAGACGACGAGGAAGAGGAGGACGAGGAGGACGACGTGGTCGTCGCGGCTTCCAGATCGTCCTGGATGTGCTTGCGCACCTGCTCCTTGTGGGCCTCCCAGCGGGACTGGGCCTGAGCGTACTGCTCCTCCCACGCCGCGCGCTGGTCCTCGTAGCCCTCGATCCACTCGTTGGTCTCGGGATCGAAGCCCTCGGGGTACTTGTAGTTGCCCTGCTCGTCGTACTCGGCGGCCATGCCGTACTGGGCCGGGTCGAACTCGGTGGACTCGGGGTCCACGCCCTCGTTGGCCTGCTTGAGGGACAGCGAGATGCGGCGACGGTCCAGGTCGATGTCGATGACCTTGACGAAGAGCTCCTCGTTCACGGAGACGACCTGCTCGGCCATGTCCACGTGACGCTGCGCCAGCTCGGAGATGTGCACCAGGCCCTCGATGCCGTCCTCGACGCGCACGAACGCACCGAAGGGAACCAGCTTGGTGACCTTGCCCGGCACGACCTGGCCCAGGGCGTGGGTGCGGGCGAAGAGCTGCCAGGGATCCTCCTGGGTGGCCTTCAGGGACAGGGAGACGCGCTCGCGGTCCATGTCCACGTCCAGCACCTCGACGGTGACTTCCTGACCGACCTCGACAACCTCGGAGGGGTGGTCGATGTGCTTCCAGGACAGCTCGGAGACGTGCACCAGGCCGTCGACGCCGCCCAGGTCCACGAACGCACCGAAGTTGACGATCGAGGAGACGGTGCCCGTGCGGACCTGGCCCTTCTGCAGCTGCTGCAGGAAGTTGGCGCGCACCTCGGACTGGGTCTGCTCGAGCCAGGCACGGCGGGAGAGGACCACGTTGTTGCGGTTCTTGTCCAGCTCGATGATCTTCGCCTCGAGCTGCTGACCGATGTACGGCGCGAGGTCGCGGACGCGGCGCATCTCCACGAGGGAGGCGGGCAGGAAGCCGCGCAGGCCGATGTCCAGGATGAGGCCGCCCTTGACGACCTCGATGACGGTGCCGGTGACGACGCCGTCGTCCTCCTTGACCTTCTCGATGTCGCCCCAGGCGCGCTCGTACTGAGCGCGCTTCTTGGAGAGGATCAGGCGGCCTTCCTTGTCCTCCTTGGTGAGGACCAGAGCCTCCACCTCGTCACCCACGGCCACGACATCGTCGGGGTTGATGTCGTGCTTGATGGACAGCTCACGCGAGGGGATGACACCTTCGGTCTTGTACCCGATGTCCAGGAGGACCTCGTCGCGGTCGACCTTGACGACGGTGCCTTCCACGAGGTCGCCGTCGTTGAAGTACTTGATGGTCGCGTCGACAGCGGCGAGGAAGTCCTCTTCCGTTCCGATGTCGTTGACGGCAACCTGCTGGGTGGTGGTGGTCATGTAGTAGGGACTCCGATGGAATTGGTTTGATGGTTTGCCGTTCCCGGTTCCGCCCGGTGGGGCGTGGGCCGGGAACTCATGTGGTGCTTTGGACGTGCGAATACACGCACCGCTCCAGTCTAGAGCCCGAGCACGTCGGGTTCAAGCCTGGAGCGGCGCGTGCACGCGGGGGCGGGGCCACGCCCCCGCAGCGTCGATCGGCTCAGAACGGGGAGATGCAGTACGGGTCGGTGGGCGTGGACATCAGGGCCTGGATGTCCCGCAGCGCGTCCTCGTCCCGCACCTTCAGCAGGCCCCCGTGGTACAGGGTGGAGGCCTTGACCGCGCCGAGGTAGAGGGAACCCAGGCTGTCCACGTTCAGCGCGACGTCCGCGCCCTCCGGGAGCTCCACGGCGGGCATGGACTTCCCGGCGAGGTCGTCCTGCGTGCGGGGCCGGTCCCCCACCCGCTCGACGCGGGTCTCGGCCCCGGTGGTGTCGATCTCGTAGAGCCCGTCCGCGAAGCCCATCGAGTCCACGATCGAGACCGTGATCCGGCGGTGGGACGTGTAGCGCCGCGCGGACAGTGCCGCCACCGGGTCGAGGACGCGCAGCCACACGCGCTCGAAGCGCTTGCGCACCGTGTACTTGGACATGTCCACCATGCCCCACATCAGCGGGTCCTCCATGGGGGCGCTGCCGTAGCGCACCTCCGTGACGAGGTCCAGGTTGCACAGGTACTCCCACAGGGCGATCCGGCCCTGCCAGCTCGGGGAGACGAGGTCCACGACCTTCAGGGCCCCCTCGAAGCCCTGGGTGGGCAGGAACTTGTAGCTGACGTAGCCGTCCGCCCGCCCGGCGTCGTCGTAGTGCACCGCGGTGCGGATCTCGGGATCCGCCTTGCCCGCGTGCCAGTCCCACGCTCCGGAGACCAGCCCCCACCACTTGTCCTGGCGGGTCACCGAACCGGCCGTGCCCTCGTGGAACCGCGCGAAGATCTCCGGGGCGAGCCGGGCCACGGCCTCGTTGTCCGCCATCTCCACCGTGCCCACCGTGGGCGCCTTGAGCTGCAGCCGCGTGTGGGCGTCCACCGTGATCTCGGTGTTGAACGTGCCCGCGCCGAAGCCGAAGCGGCCGTAGATCGTGGCCTCGGAAGCCGTCAGGGCCGCCACGGGGAAGCCCCGTTCGTGGGCCTCGGTGAGGTCGTCCGTCATCAGCCGGCGCAGCAGCCCGCGGCGGGCGTGCGTGGGGCGCACCGTGACCTCGGAGATCAGCCACGCGGGGATGCCGACCCCGGGGCACACCGTGAGCTCCGAGTCCCACGAGCAGAAGGTGGCCACCGGGCGGTCGGCGCCCAGGGCGGCGGTCGGGACGGGGTCCGCGGTGTAGGCGGCCCGCAGCCGGACGCCCGAGTTCCGCATGGAGTCCAGGATGTGGCCGGTGGCCTCCCGCGTGGGCTCCGGTCCGTGGAAGCCGTGGTCCACCGCGCGGTTCCACTGCTCGGCCTCGGGGTTGGCGTCCACACCGCCCTCCCCCACGAAGAACTTGCGGAGCACGTAGTTGCTCCCGCGGGCGCTGTAGGTCGTCTCGCTCGGCCGGTCGGTCGGGGGTGTGGTGGTCATGGTGCTCCTCGTTGTGCGGGATCGTCGCGCGGGCTGGAGCCCGCGGGACGGCCGGGGGACGTGCGTGGAACGGTGTGCGGCCCGCGCTGCGGTGCTCGCGCCGGGTCGGCACCGGGCGGGCCGGTGCCGGGGGTGTGCGTCAGTGGGCGGCCTGGTGCCAGGTGCGCCCGGTGCCCACGTTGACGTCCAGGGGGACGGTGAGGTCCGCGGCGCCGGCCATCTCGGTGCGCAGGATCTTCTCCACGGCCTCGGACTCGCCCGGGGCCACCTCCACGATCAGTTCGTCGTGGACCTGCAGCAGCACGCGGGAGCGCAGCCCGCCCTGGTCCAGCGCCCGGTCCACGCCGATCATCGCCTTCTTGATGATGTCCGCCGCCGAGCCCTGGATGGGCGCGTTCAGTGCCATGCGCTCCGCGGCCTGGCGGGCCTGGCGGTTGTCGCTCGTGAGGTCCGGCAGGTAGCGGCGGCGCCCGTCGATGGTCTCGGTGTAGCCCTTGGAACGGGCCTCCTCGACGACGCCGCGCAGGAAGTCCCGCACGCCGCCGAAGCGCTCGAAGTACCCGCTCATCATGGTGCGGGCCTCGTCCACGCCGATGTGCAGCTGCTGCGAGAGGCCGTAGGAGCTCAGACCGTAGACCAGTCCGTAGCTCATGGCCTTGACCTTGGAGCGCATGGCGGAGGTGACCTCCTCCGGCGCCACCTCGAACACGCGCGAGCCCACGAAGCGGTGCAGGTCCTCCCCCGCGCGGAACGCCTCGATCAGGCCCTCGTCCCCGGAGAGGTGGGCCATGATCCGCATCTCGATCTGGGAGTAGTCCGCGGTCATGAGGCACTCGAAGGGCCCCTGGGCGTCCTCCCCCACCACGAACACGTCCCGGATGCGCTGGCCCTGCTCGGTGCGCACCGGGATGTTCTGCAGGTTGGGTCCGGTGGAGGACAGGCGACCGGTGGCGGCAACGGTCTGCTGGTAGGTGGTGTGGATGCGGCCGTCCTCGGCGATCGCGTCCCGCAGCCCGGCGACGATCTGCTTGAGCTTGGAGTACTCGCGCCAGTTCATCAGCGCCACGAGGAAGCGCGAGCCCTGCGTCTCGGGGTCCACCCGGCCCAGCAGGTCCGCGACGGCGGAGGCGTCCGTGGTGTAGCCGGTCTTCGTCTTCTTGGTCTTGGGCAGGCCCAGCTCGTCGAACATCACGGCCTGCAGCTGCTTGGTGGAGCCCAGGTTGATCTCGTGGTCGATCTGCGCCTGGGCGAGCTCGAAGGCCTGGTCGATGGGCTGCTGCAGGTCCTCGTGCAGCCGGTCGATCCCTGGGCGGTCCATGGCGATCCCCGCCGCCTCCATGCGGGCGAGGATCACCGCGAGCGGCATCTCCAGCTCCGTGAGCAGCGGCAGCTGCCTGTCCGCTTCGAGCAGCGCGCGCAGGTGCTCGCTCAGCGACCGGCACGCACCGCCCAGGGTGGCCTGGCGCACGAGCGCCGCGTCCGCGGTGCCGTCGAGCTCGTCCTGCTCACCGGCGGTGTCGAGGTCCAGCTCGGTCTGTCCCTGGTCCTTCGCGCCGGGCGTCTCGGCCGCGGCCACCGCCGCCACCTCGAGGTCGAGGTGCTGGGCGAGCTGCGCCTCCAGCTCGTAGCTGCGCAGGGCGGGGCGCACCAGGTACCCGGAGAGCTGGACGTCGTCCACCACGCCAGCGAGTTCGATCCCGCGCTGAGCCAGCCCGCGGTAGAGGTCCTTGAGCCCGTCCACGATCTTGGGCGCGGAGGGGTCCGCGAGCCACGCTTCGAGGGCCGCGGTCAGCTCCTGGTCCGCGGTGACCAGGTCCACGGCCGCGCCGCTCGCGCCCGTGAGCATGAGCGTGGTGACCTCGGTGCCGGAGGCCGCCTTGGGATCCACCGACAGACGGCGGACGACGGCGGCGGCACCCTCCTCAAGCGCCTCGCGCCACGCGGTGAACTCCGCGGCGGTGCGCACCCGGGTGACGTCCGTGATCTCGGGGACCGTGGCGACGTCGTCGGCCCCCGAGGCGGCCCCGAAGGCGTCCAGGAGGCGCCCGCGCAGCTGTGAACCGAACTCGAGCTCGTCGAAGATCTCCGCGACGCGCTCGGGGTCTGCGTGCGGCAGGGAGGCGTCCGCGAGGTCGATCTCCAGCGGCAGGTCAGTGAGCAGCCGGTTGAGCTTGCGGTTGCGGCGGACGAGGTCCTCATTCTCGCGCAGCGCCTCGCCCTTCTTGCCGGTGATCTTCCCGGCGTGCTCCAGCAGGGACTCCACGGGACCGTAGGCGGTGATCCACTTGGCGGCGAAGCCGGGGCCCACGCCGGGGACGCCCGGCAGGTTGTCCGCGGTCTCTCCCGTCAGGGCGGCGAGGTCCGGGTAGTTCTGCGGGGCGACCTTGTACTTCTCGAAGACCGCCTGCGCGTCCATGCGGCGCAGGTCCGACGGCGTGCGGCCCGGGTACACCACGGTGACGTGGTCCGTGATCATCTGGAACGCGTCCCGGTCCCCCGAGAACACGAGCACCTCGAAGTCCTCGGCGGCCGCGGTGGTGGCGAGCGTGGCCAGGACGTCGTCCGCCTCGTGGCCCTCGCTCGTCACGATCGGAATGCCCACGGCCTCGAGAATGCGGCGGATGTTGGGGACCTGCCCGTGGAACTCCTCCGGGGTCTCGTCCCGGCCGCCCTTGTACTCCCCGTACTCCTGGGAGCGCAGGGTGGGGCCCTCGAGGTCGAAGGAGACCACCAGGTGGGTGGGCTTCTCCTCGCGCACGAGCTTGACCATGGTGTTCACGAACCCGTACACGCCCTCGGTGTGCACGCCCTCAGAGGTCACGAAACCGGGGCCCCCGCCGTACTCGGCGGCGCGGGAGAGCGCGAAGAACGCGCGGAACGCCAGGGAGTGCCCGTCGATCAGCAGCAGCCGCTTCTCCGGCCGCGAGACGGGCACGGGCAGCGGGACCTCCTGCGGGGAGTCGGTCTTCTCGCCGATCACCACGGTGCGGGTGGCGGGATCGTCCTGGGCGGCCTGCTGCTTCGTCTCAGTCACGGGTCCATCCTAGGGCCACCCCCGGACGCGCACGGGCCGCGGCGGGAGCGGGCGCCGGCTCAGGCCACCTGGCTGATGATGGCCTCGGCCACCTCGCGCATGGACAGCCTGCGGTCCATGGACGTCTTCTGGATCCAGCGGAACGCCTCGGGCTCGGACAGACCCATCTTGGTCTGCAGCAGGGACTTGGCCCGCTCCACGAGCTTGCGCGTGGCGAACTGCTCCTTCATGTCCGAGACCTCGTTCTCGAGCGCCCTGATCTCCTCGAACCGGGAGATGGCGATCTCGATGGCCGGGACCACGTCCTCGACCGTGAACGGCTTGACCACGTACGCCATGGCCCCGGCCTCGCGCGCGCGCTCCACCAGCTCCCGCTGGCTGAAGGCGGTGAGCAGCACGACCGGTGCGATCCGCTGACCCGCGATCTGCTCCGCGGCCGTGATCCCGTCCATCACGGGCATCTTCACGTCCATGAGCACGAGGTCCGGGCGGTGCTCGGTGGCCAGGGCGACGGCGCGCTCACCGTTCTCCGCCTGCGCCAGGACCCGGTAGCCGGCGTCCTCGAGCATCTCGACGATGTCCATGCGGATCAGCGCCTCGTCCTCCGCCACCACGACCGTCCTGGCCGCGGTGCTGGCGGCGGCGGGCTCCTCGGCCCCGGCCTCCTGGGCAGTGGGCTCCGGGGTGTTCGGTGCATCCGTCACGGGATCTCCTTGGTTCGGGAGGGGGTGGTCTCGGTGGTTCCGGGCCGCCCCGTGAGGGGCGCGGCGACCGGCTCCAGCCTAACCCCATCATGTATGCTGTGAGCCGCACCGGCGGCGGTCGTCCCATGTCAGGAGCCCCCGCGGTCCGGCCCAAGTGGCGGAATTGGCAGACGCGCCGCACTCAAAATGCGGTATGGAAACATGTGTGGGTTCGAGTCCCACCTTGGGCACCGAAAAACGCCTGGTCAGGGCGGTGCAGGAACGGCCTCGTTGACGCGGGGCCGTTTTTCGTGAGCCCAGGCGGGAACGACGACGGCGCGGGGCGCGGATCCTCTCGATCCGTCACCCCGCGCCGTCGTGCCGGTGCTCCCACCGCGTGTCACCCGCGGCGGGTCACCACTCGGTCAGCGGCTCACGGCTCGCGCCAGGACGCGGAGCTCTGCACGTCGCGGCCGCCCCACGGGCCGACCTCCTCGTGGCGCTCACGCCCGGGGGCCTCACCGGCGTCCTGCAGGTCCCCCACGCGGTGGACCTTGACCAGGTTGGTGGACCCCGCGTGTCCGGGAGGGGAACCGGCGGAGATGACGACCATGTCCTCGGTGCTCGCGAGCTCGTGCTCGAGCAGGTAGTGGTCCACCTGGCGGGTCATATCGTCCGTGTGCTCCACGCGCTCCACGCGGATGGGCTGCACGCCCCACAGCAGCTGCAGCCACGCCTGCACGCTGCGCTCGGGGGTGAAGGCCAGGATCGGACGCTCGGGACGCAGCCGGGACAGGCGACGCGCGGAGTCACCGGACTGGGTGAACGTGCAGATGTAGCTCACGTCCAACTGGCGGGCAATGGTCACCGCGGCGCGGGTGATGGCGCCACCGCGCGTGCGGGGCTCGGTGCCCAGCGGCGGCATGCGGTCCATGCCCTGGGTCTCGGTGGCCACGATGATGTTCGACATGGTCTCGAGCGTCTTGATGGGGTACTTGCCCACCGAGGTCTCGCCCGAGAGCATCACGGCGTCCGCGCCGTCGAGCACGGCGTTCGCGCAGTCCGAGGCCTCGGCGCGCGTGGGGCGCGGGTTGTCGATCATGGACTCGAGCACCTGGGTCGCCACGATCACGGGCTTGGCCCAGCGGCGGGCGAGCTCGATCGCGCGCTTCTGCACGATCGGCACCGCCTCCAGGGGCAGCTCAACGCCCAGGTCACCGCGGGCAACCATGATGCCGTCGAACGCGTCGATGATCTCGTGCAGCGCGTCCACGGCCTGGGGCTTCTCGATCTTGGCGATCACGGGGAGCTTGACGCCCTCCTCGGCCATGATCTCGTGCACGCGGTTGATGTCCTTGGCGTCGCGCACGAAGGACAGCGCGATGATGTCGACGCCGCGCTTCAGGGCCCAGCGCAGGTCCGCCTCGTCCTTCTCGCTCAGCGCGGGGACGTTGACGGCCACACCCGGCAGGTTGATGCCCTTGTGGTCGGAGACGGGGCCCGGAACGACGACCTCGGTGGTCACGTCCGTGTCGGACACGGCGGTGGCGCGCAGGGCGACCTTGCCGTCGTCGATCAGCAGGGGGTCCCCCACGCTCACGTCACCGGGCAGGCCCTTGTGCGTGGTGGAGCAGATCTCCTTGGTGCCGGGGACGTCCCGCACCGTGATGGTGAACGTGTCGCCGACCGCGAGGTCGTGGGGACCGTCCACGAAGTTGCCGAGGCGGATCTTGGGACCCTGCAGGTCCGCGAGGATCGCCACCGTGCTGCCGAGCTCCTCGCTCGCGCGGCGCAGGTTCTGGTAGGAGGCGTTGTGGACGTCGTGGTCGCCGTGACTCATGTTCAGGCGAGCCACGTTCATCCCGGCCTCGATCGCCCGGGTGATGTTCTCGTACGAGGAAATGGCGGGGCCGATCGTGGCCACGATCTTCGCTCGACGCATGGGTGACTCCCTTTCGAATGGCGGATGGTTGGCGCACATGACGAAGCGGCCAGGCCCTGCAACGAAGTGCTGCATGGCCGCGGCCGCTCCGCCGATGTCTTCCCCCACTCTAGCAACGCGCACCGCCAATGGGTACGACCTCGTTCACGGCCCCGTGCCCCGTGCATCACGCCCCGGTGTGCGCGAACAGTCACGCCGGGGACTCGCACGCCCCCGGAAACCGGTCACACGCTGAGGTCGATCGCGCGCTCCGAGGGTTCCACCGGCTCCGGCAGCCGGGTCTGGCCGGTGAGGTGGCGCTCCACGTGGGCGGCGCACGCGCGGCCCTCCGCGATGGCCCACACCACGAGGGACTGGCCGCGCCCGGCGTCGCCGCACGAGAACACCCCGTCCACCGCGGTCATGTAGGTCTCGTCCCGGTCCACGTTGCGGCGCCGGTCCAGGGACACGGGCAGCTGCTCGGTGAGCTCGTCCGACTCGTTGCCGGTGAAGCCCAGCGCGAGGAAGACCAGGTCCGCCGGCAGCACCTTCTCCGTGCCGGGCGCGGGCACGCGGGAGCCGTCCTCGCGGTACTGGGTCTCGGCGACCTTCAGCCCGGTGAGCCTGCCCTGCTCGTCCCCCACGAACTCGACCGTGGAGGCCAGGTACGTGCGCTCACCGCCCTCCTCGTGAGACGTGGAGACCTCGAAGACGCGCGGCATCATGGGCCACGGCTCCTCGTCCGCCCGGTCCACCGGGGGCTTGCGCCCGATCGCGAGCGACGTCACGGACGCCGCCCCCTGGCGCAGGGCCGTGCCGATGCAGTCGGAGCCCGTGTCACCGCCACCCAGGACGATGACGTTCTTGCCCTTGGCGTCGATCAGGTCCGGGACATCCTGCCCCGCCACGCGCTTGTTCGAGCGGACGAGGTAGTCCATGGCGTAGTGGACGCCGTCCAGCTCGCGGCCGGGGATGTCGAGGTCGCGGGGCCGCGTGGCACCGGTGGCGACGATCACGGCGTCGTAGCGGCGGCGCAGCACGTCCCACGTGATGTCCCGGCCGATCTCCACGCCGGCGCGGAACTTGGTGCCCTCCTGGCGCATGATCTCCAGGCGGCGCTCCAGGACCGACTTCTCGAGCTTGAAGTCCGGGATGCCGTAGCGCAGCAGGCCGCCGATGGCGTCGTCGCGCTCGTAGACCGCCACGGTGAACCCGGCCTGGGTGAGCTGCTGCGCGGCCGCGAGACCGGCCGGCCCGGAGCCCACCACGGCCACCGTCTTGCCCACGAGGCGCTGCGGGATGTACGGCGTGATGAGGTCGTCGTCGAACGCCTTCTCACCGATCGCGTACTCGACCTGCTTGATGGTCACGGGCGGCTGGTTGATGCCCAGCACGCACGAGGACTCGCACGGCGCGGGGCACACGCGTCCGGTGAACTCCGGGAAGTTGTTGGTGGCGTGCATGCGCTCGGAGGCCTCGGCCCACTGCTCGCGCCACACGAGGTCGTTCCACTCAGGGATCAGGTTGCCCAGCGGGCAGCCCTGGTGGCAGAACGGCACGCCACAGTCCATGCACCGCCCGGCCTGCTCGTGCAGGGTGCCCGCCTCCTGGCGCTGCTGGACCTCTTTCCAGTCCATGAGCCGGACGGGGACCGGCCGCTTGGGGCGGTCCTCACGCGTGCGGACCTTGAGAAAACCACGGGGATCAGCCACGGCTGGTCACCTCCAGAATCTTGTGCCAGGTGCCGTCGCCGTCCGGGTCGTCCCCAGCGGCTTCGGCCTCGTTGCGCAGCGCGAGCACCGCGGAGTAGTCGCGCGGCAGCACCTTGGTGAAGCGCTCCGCGATCGCCCGCGGATCGGCGAGCAGCTCGCGGGCGAACTCCGAGCCGGTCTCCTCCCCGTGGCGCTTGACCAGCGCGGTGAGCAGCTCGCGGTCCTGCGCGTCCAGGTGCTCGAGCTGCAGGTCACCGCTCTCCCGCGCCTGCTTGTTGACGTCCAGCTCGTCCAGGTCCAGGACGTAGGCCACGCCACCGGACATGCCCGCGCCGAAGTTGCGCCCGGTCTCGCCCAGAACAACTGCGACGCCACCGGTCATGTACTCGCAGCCGTGGTCCCCGATGCCCTCGACGACCGCCGTGGCACCGGAGTTGCGGACCAGGAAGCGCTCACCGACCACGCCGTTGAAGAACATCTCGCCGCTCGTCGCGCCGTAGCCGATCACGTTGCCGGCAATCACGTTCTCGTGGGCAACGAACCCGGCGTCCCGCGGCGTGCGGACGACGATCCGCCCGCCGGACAGGCCCTTGCCCGTGTAGTCATTCGCGTCGCCCTCCAACCGGAGCGTGATCCCGCGCGGGATGAACGCCCCGAGGGACTGCCCGGCCTCACCGGTCAGGGTCACATCGATCGTGTCGTCCGGCAGCTCCTGCAGGCCGAGCGCATTCGTGACCGTGTAACCGAGCATGGTGCCCACCGCACGGTCCGTGTTGATGACCCGCTCCTGGATCCGCACGGGCTCCGCGGACTCGATCGCCGGTCCCGCCAGCGGGATGAGCCGGTTGTCGAAGTGCTTGTCGAGTTCGTGGTCCTGGGTGGTCGTGTTGCGCAGCCCGTCCTTGACGCCCTCGGCGCGGAAGGAGTCCAGCACCGGGCTGAGGTCCAGGCCCTTGGCCTTCCAGTGCGCCACGGCCTCCTGGGTGCGCAGCACCTCGGCGTGGCCCACGGCCTCCTCGGTGCTGCGGAAGCCGAGCTCCGCGAGCAGCTCACGAACCTCCTGGGCGATGAACTCGAAGAAGTTCACCACGTGCTCGGCCTTGCCGGTGAAGCGCTGGCGCAGCTCCGGGTTCTGGGTGGCCACGCCCACGGGGCACGTGTCCAGGTGGCACTTGCGCATCATGATGCAGCCCTCCACCACGAGCGGCGCGGTGGCGAAGCCGAACTCCTCCGCGCCGAGCAGCGCGGCCACGACGACGTCGCGCCCCGTCTTCAGCTGCCCGTCCGCCTGCACGACCACGCGCTCCCGCAGCCCGTTGAGCCGCAGCGTCTGCTGGGCCTCGGCAAGGCCCAGCTCCCAGGGCATCCCCGCGTGCTTGAGGGAGTTCAGGGGTGCCGCGCCGGTGCCGCCGTCGTGGCCGGAGACCAGCACGACGTCGGCCTTGGCCTTGGTCACGCCCGCCGCGACCGTGCCGATCCCCCGCTCTGAGACGAGCTTGACGTGCACGCGCGCACGGGGGTTCGAACGCTTGAGGTCGTAGATCAGCTGCGCGAGGTCCTCGATCGAGTAGATGTCGTGGTGCGGGGGCGGAGAGATCAGTGACACACCCGGGGTGGAGTGGCGCGTGCGCGCGATCCACGGGTAGACCTTCTGTGCCATCAGCTGACCGCCCTCACCGGGCTTCGCGCCCTGGGCCATCTTGATCTGGAGGTCGTCCGCGGAGGCGAGGTAGAGGCTCGTGACACCGAAGCGCCCGGAGGCCACCTGCTTGACCGCCGAGCGGCGCTCGGGGTCCACGAGCCGTTCGGGGTCCTCACCGCCCTCGCCCGTGTTGGACTTGCCGCCCAGCCGGTTCATGGCGATCGCGAGCGTCTCGTGGGCCTCCATGGAGATGGAGCCGTAGCTCATGGCACCGGTGGAGAACCGCTTGACGATCTCGCTCACGGGCTCGACCTCGTCGATGTCCACGGGCTCGCGCGTGGAGGCGAAGCTCATGAGCCCGCGCAGGGTCGCGATCTCCTTCGCCTGACTGTTCACGCGGGACGTGTAGGACTTGAAGATGTCGTAGCGCCCGGTGCGCGTGGCGTGCTGCAGCCGGAAGACGGTGTGCGGGTCGAAGAGGTGGCGCGGCCCCTCGCGGCGCCAGTCGTACTCGCCGCCGGTTGCCAGGTCACGGTGGGGCTCGGTGACCCCGTCCTCCGGGTAGGCCAGCCGGTGGCGGGACTGGGTCTCTGCGGCGATCACGTCCAGGCCGATGCCCTCGATCTGGGTGCGGGTACCCGCAAAGTAGTCCTCCACAAGCTCGCTGGAGAGTCCCAGCGCCTCGAAGGTCTGCGCGCCGCAGTAGGACTGCACCGTGGAGATGCCCATCTTGGACATGATCTTCTGCACGCCCTTGCCCAGGGCCTTGAGGAGATTGGCCACGGCCTGCTCCTCGGTGACGCCCTTGACCTGACCGCGCCGCACGAGCTCCTCGGCGGACTCCATGGCCAGGTAGGGGTTCACCGCAGAGGCCCCGTAGCCGAGCAGCAGGGCCACGTGGTGGACCTCGCGGACGTCGCCGGACTCCACGATCAGCGCGACCTTCGTGCGGGTCGCCGAGCGCAGCAGGTGGTGGTGCACGGCGGAGGTCAGCAGCAGGGACGGGATCGGGGCCCAGACGGCGTTGGAGTCACGGTCGGAGATGATCACGAACTGAACGCCGCGGTTGACCGCCGCGGAGACCTTCTCGCAGATCTCAGCGATCCGGCTCCGCAGGGACTCCGCCCCGTCCATGGGCCGGTAGAGCCCCCGCACGCGCAGGCTCAGCGGCACGCCGTCCTCGTCGTCCAGGTGCACGAACTGGTCCAGCTGGTCGTTGTCGATCACCGGGAAGGTCAGGTGGATCTGACGGGTCCGCGTCTGCTGCGTGGAGAGCATGTTGGCCATGGGCCCCACGGACCCGGCCATGGAGGTGACCAGCTCCTCGCGGATGGCGTCCAGCGGCGGGTTGGTGACCTGCGCGAAGGACTGCACGAAGTAGTCGTAGAGCAGCCGGGAGCGGTTGGAGAGCACGGCCACGGGGGTGTCGGTGCCCATGGCGTAGATCGGCTCGGCCCCGGCCAGCGCCATGGGGCCGATGATCATCTTCAGCTCCTCCTCCGTGTAGCCGAAGGTCTTCTGGCGCAGCCGCACCGAGTGCGCCGGGTGGGTCATGTGCTCACGCTCGGGCAGCTCGGCGATCGGCAGCACGGACTCGCGGACCCAGTCCTGCCAGGGCTTCGCGGCAGCGAGCTCGGCCTTGATCTCGCTGTCCTCGATGATCCGGCCCTCGTCCGTGTCCACGAGGAACATCGTTCCCGGCGAGACGCGGCCCTTCCGCACGATCCGGCGGTCCCCCACGTCCACCACGCCCACCTCGGACGCGAAGATCACCAGACCGTCCTCGGTCTGCCAGAACCGCCCGGGGCGCAGCCCGTTGCGGTCCAGCACGGAGCCCACGCGCACGCCGTCCGTGAAGGACACGCACGCCGGGCCGTCCCACGGCTCCATGAGCGTGGAGTGGTACTGGTAGAACGCCTTGAGCTGCGGGTCCATGGTGTCGTGGTTCTGCCACGCCTCCGGGATGAGCATCAGCATGGTCTCGGTCACGGGACGGCCCGAGAGCTGCAGCAGCTCCGCGACCTCGTCCAGTGACTGCGAGTCGGAGGCGCCCTCCGAGCAGATGGGGAACAGGTCCTCGGGCTGGCGGCCCAGCACCGCCCCGGACATCGACGACTGCCGGGCGCGCATCCAGTTTCGGTTTCCCACCACGGTGTTGATCTCGCCGTTGTGGGCCAGCGTGCGCATGGGCTGCGCGAGCGGCCAGGACGGGAACGTGTTGGTGGAGAACCGTGAGTGCACCACAGCCAG
Organism: Kocuria sp. HSID17590; assembly: GCF_003989485.1. Lineage (NCBI taxonomy): Bacteria > Bacillati > Actinomycetota > Actinomycetes > Micrococcales > Micrococcaceae > Kocuria > Kocuria sp. HSID17590. Next base: position 97,127 of record NZ_RBMB01000004.1, read on the forward strand.
CTTGGTCGTGTAGCGCGGGTCCGAGAGGTCCGGGTAGAACGGCTCGAGCTGCGCGGTGGTCAGCATGCCCTTGTAGACGAGGGTGCGCGAGGAGAAGGACGGGAAGTACACGCCGAACTTGTTCTGTGCGCGCTTGCGCACGCGGAACGCCTTCTGGTCCAGCTCCCGCTGCGCGGCCACGGGGTCGTACGACGTCGCGTCGCGGGCGAACAGGGATGCGGCGCGCTCGTTGTGGCTGCGGTCCGAGACGAAGAGCTGCACGAACGTGGGCATCACGGCGCGCGCGGAGGCGCCGATGGCGTCGTCGACGATGGGGACGTCGCGCCAGCCGAGCACCGTGAGCTGCTCCATGCGCGCGAGCTCCTCGAGGGAGCGCTTGAGGTCCTCCAGGTGCTTGCCCCCGGCAGGCATGAAGGCTGTGCCGACCACGTAGGCACCCTGCGGCGGCAGGGGGAAGTCGACCTCCTGGCGCAGGAACTCGTCCGGGATCTGCGTGAGCATCCCGGCGCCGTCGCCCGTGCCCTCGTCACCGCCCACAGCACCGCGGTGCTCGAGGTTGCGCAGGGCCGTCAGGGCGGCGTCGACGATCTCGTGCGAGGCCACGCCGTCGAGGGTCGCGACCACAGCGAGGCCGCACGCGTCCTTCTCGTCCTCGCGGTGGTACAGGCCGCTGTCCTGGGGGACGGCGGAGAAGCGCTCGAACGGGGAGACGACCGGCGCGCCGCCGTCCGTGGGCTCTGTGGGCACGTCACGGGACTCGTCCGTGACAGGTGCGCTCTCGGGTCCCGTGGTCCGGGTGTGCTGGCTGCTCATGTGGGAGCTCCTCACCGAGGGGTGGGCAGGTCTGGTGCGTCGACGAAGCCCGGGGAACACTCGGTGGGTGTGCAGCGGACGTCGTGAGATCCGTGTGACGCGCGGTGTCCGCCCCATTGCGGAAGGAGACGGCTCTGCGACGAGCCGAGGATCGTGCCGGGGAACCATGCGGGTGAGCGGTTCCGGCGGGCGCGTGGGTAATTTACCACGTTAGCCGGGTCACTCTGTGCGCCCGCGGGCCGCCCCCGGCCACGGCAGGAAGACCCCGGGCCGGGTCCCGGGGTCTTCCTCGGCGCGTGCTGCCAAGCGGTGGTGCGCCGTCGGCGCCTTGTCTCAGGCGGCTGCCCCGACGGCGGGGACTTCCCGCTCCCGCCGTGTGTGACGTCCCGCGACCACGAAGATCGCGATCCCAGCCAGCACGATGAGCAGCGAGGTCCACACGTGCACGCGCACCCCCGCGACCATCAGTGCGGGGTCCACTCGCAGGAACAGCTCGATCATGAGCCGCCCGAAGCCGTAGAAGACCATGTACAGCGCGAACAGCTGACCGTGGCGCAGCTGGAACCGGCGGTCCAGGGCGAGCAGCAGCACCACGCCCAGCAGGTTCCACAGGCTCTCATAGAGAAATGTGGGGTGGAAGAGGGTGTCCGCGGGCAGCCCCGCCGGGAAGTTGGGCGAGGACGGGGAGATCTCCAGGCCCCACGGCAGGGTGGTGGGCCTGCCGAAGAGCTCCTGGTTGAACCAGTTCCCCCAGCGGCCAACGGCCTGGGCCAGCAGCAGGGCCGGGGCCACGCAGTCAGCGAAGACGGACAGGGACAGCCCGTTGCGGCGGGAGACGAACCACGCCGCGCCCGCCCCGAAGAGCACCGCGCCCATGATGCCGAGGCCGCCCTCCCAGATCCGGAACACCGCGAGCGGGTCCGCCCCGACGCCGAAGTACCCCGCGGGGTCGGTGATCAGCACGTGGTAGGCCCGCGCGCCCACAATCCCGGCGACGACCGCCCAGAAGATGATGTCCCACAGCACGTCCGGGTCCTGGCCCCGCGCACGCCAGCGGCGGGACGTCAGCCAGATGGCCAGGGCGATGCCCAGCAAGATGCACAGTGCGTAGAAGTGCAGGGTGAAGAGGCCCAGGTGGATGCTGCTGACGCTCGGGGACGGGATGGACGCGGGGACCACGAGCGCGGTCACTCGCGTCCAGCCAGGTGCGCGGCCAGGCGGCCGACGGCGTCGGGCCCGCCCTCGCCCAGGGCGCGAACGAGGGCCGTGCCCACGATCACGCCGTCCGCGTAGGCCCCGATCTCCAGCACGTGCTCCCGGGAGGAGACTCCCAGGCCCACGCACACGCGCTCGGCACCAGCCTCGCGCGCCCGCCGCACGACGTCCTCGGCGGCGGAGGAGACCTGGTCGCGGGTGCCCGTGACGCCCATGACCGAGACGGCGTACACGAAGCCCGATGCCGCGCCGACCGTCATGTTCATGCGCTCGCGCGTGGTGGAGGGCGCCACCAGGAAGATCCGGTCCAGGCCGTGCGCCTCGGATGCGGCAAACCACTCGGAGGCCTCGTCCGGGATGAGGTCCGGGGTGATGATCCCCGCTCCCCCGGCCTCCGCCAGCCGGCGGGCGAACTCGTCCACGCCGGTCTGCAGCACGGGGTTCCAGTAGGTCATCACCACGGGCACGGCGTCCGTCTGCTCGGCGACGGCACGCACCACGGTGAACACGTCTGCCACACGGAAGCCGTTGGCCAGCGCCTTCGTGGTGGCGGCCTGGATCACGGGACCGTCCATCACCGGGTCCGAGTACGGGATGCCGATCTCGATGACGTCCGCGCCGTTCTGTCCGAGGGCGACGGCGGCCGCGACCGACTCCTCGACGGTCGGGAAGCCGGCCGGCAGGTAACCCACGAGGGCGGGCCGCCCCTGCGCACGGCAGTCCTCGATGCGGCGCGAGAGTGCGGAGTCACCGTTGCGGGAGAGCCCGGCGGGGACGATGCGCTCGGTCAGCGTGGCGGGCGTGGTGGCGTTCGTTCCGGTGGTGCTCACAGTTGTTCGCCTTTCTGGGCCACGCGTTCCTCGTGGCTGTCCTGCGGGAGCATGTCGAACCACTCGGCGGCGGCGGCGACGTCCTTGTCGCCGCGCCCGGAGAGAGAGACCATGATGATCTTCTGGGCGGCGACCTCCGGACCGAGCTCGCGCACCCAGTTCGCGGCGACCTCGCGGGCCCCCGCCAGCGCGTGGGAGGACTCGATCGCGGGGATGATCCCCTCGGTGCGGCACAGCAGCTGGAAGGCGTCCATGGCCTGGGCGTCCGTGACGGCCTCGTACTTCACCCGCCCAATCGAGTGCAGATAGGAGTGCTCCGGGCCCACAGCGGGGTAGTCCAAGCCGGCGGAGATCGAGTGGGACTCCACCGTCTGCCCGTCCGTGTCCTGCATCAGGAACGTCCTGGAGCCGTGCATCACGCCCGGACGCCCGAGCGTGATGGTCGCCGCGTGGCGGCCGGTCTCCACGCCGTCGCCGCCTGCCTCGTTGCCGTAGAGCTCCACCGAGGCGTCATCCAGGAAACCGTGGAAGATGCCGATGGCGTTGGAGCCACCGCCCACGCACGCCGTCACGGCGTCCGGCAGGCGCCCGGCCTTCTCGAGGATCTGGGCGCGCGCCTCCTCGCCGATCTGCTCGTGGAAGTAGCGGACCATCGCCGGGAACGGGTGCGGGCCGGCCGCTGTGCCAAGCAGGTAGTGGGTGGTGTCCACGGAGGCCACCCAGTCCCGCAGCGCCTCGTTGATCGCGTCCTTCAAGGTGCGCGAGCCGTTGGTCACGGCCACCACCTCGGCGCCGAGCAGCCGCATCCGCGCGACGTTCAGCGCCTGGCGGCGGGTGTCCTCCTCGCCCATGTAGACGCAGCACTCCATGCCGAACAGCGCGGCGGCGGTGGCGGTGGCCACGCCGTGCTGGCCCGCGCCCGTCTCCGCGATCAGGCGCGTCTTGCCCATGCGACGGGCGAGCAGCGCCTGGCCGAGCACGTTGTTGATCTTGTGGGAGCCCGTGTGGTTGAGGTCCTCGCGCTTGAGAAACACTCGCACACCGAGCTCGGCGCCGAAGCGTTCGGCCTCGGTGAGCATGGAGGGCCGGCCCGCGTAGTCGCGGGAGAGCCGCGCGAACTCCTCGAGGAACTCCTCGTCCGTGCGGGCCTTGTCGAAGGTCTCGGTGAGCTCGTCCAGTGCGGCCACGAGGGACTCGGGCATCCAGCGCCCGCCGAAGTCCCCGAAGTACGGCCCCGGGGCCTCGCGCAGCGACGACGCCGTGCCCTGGGCGGTCTCCCCCGCCACCTGGGCGGCGGCGAACGCGGCCTGAGCGGCCGGCGGGGTGGCGCCATCCAGGTGCTCGGCCCGCGCGAGGGCGCCGACCTCACGGAAGCGGGAGATGCTCTGTGCGGGATCGTCGGAGGTCACGAGGACCTCCCCGGCGAGGACGGCGTTCGCACCGTGACCGGCGTAGAGCCGAATCTGCTCCTCGCCCAGCACACCGGACTCCGCCACGACCACGACGTCCTGCGGCATGGCTCCGGCGAGCCGGCCGAAGGTGTGGACATCCACCTCCAGGGTCTTGAGGTTGCGCGTGTTCACGCCGATGATCCGCGCGCCGGCGGCCACCGCTCGCTCGACCTCCTCCGCCGTGTGCGTCTCCACGAGGGCGTGCATGCCGAGCTCGTGGGTGAGCTCGAGCAGGTGGCGCAGTGCGGCGTCGTCGAGCGCGGCGACGATGAGCAGAACGAGGTCCGCTCCGTGCGCGCGGGCCTCCCACACCTGGTAGTCCTCGACCACGAAGTCCTTGCGAAGCACGGGGATGCCCACCGCGGCGCGGACGGCGTCGAGGTCAGCGAGCGAGCCGCCGAATCGGCGCTGCTCCGTGAGCACGGAGATCGCCGAGGCACCTCCGCGCTCGTAGCTCGCGGCCAGCTCCGCCGGGTCCGTGATCTCGGCGAGCTCCCCCTTGGAGGGGCTCGAGCGCTTGACCTCCGCGATCACCTGCACGCTCGCGGGCTCCGAGCCGCGCAGGGCGGCCTCGGCATCGAGCGCGGGACCGCGCTGGGCCACGGCACGCTGCAGCTCCTCGAGGCTCACCGCGGCCCGGCGGGTCTCGAGGTCCTCACGCACCCCCTCGATGATCTGGTCCAGCACCGTAGCGCTGTGCTGCTGCGTCATGCGTCTCCTCATTCGTCGGTCCGCAGGCCGGTGCCGCAGCACCCGGCGTGCGGAAGACGATGACCAGTTCCGCGGTGCGTGGAACTGGTCATCGTCGATGGTTGTGCGTGCTGGTCCCGGACTCGGGGATCAGTGGGACGCGGTCTTTGAACCGCCCTTGCCGTAGCCCATGGCCTTCAGGACAATCCCCACGATCACGCCCACCACGATCAGGCCGACACCCACCACGGTGACCGGGGTGGAGGCCATCACGAAGCCGGTGCAGCCGACGATGACGCCCACGGTCATCACGGCCACGCAGGCCCACCCGGCCACGGTGTTGCCGTGGCCCACCGCGGCGGTGTGGTCCAGGATGATCTGATCGGTGTTCGACATTCGTGTCCACTCTCCCGTGCCGGTTGAGCCTGTGGCCCATGGTGTGCTGCGCCCGCGTAGTGCGCGGGTCGGATTCTCTGGCTCCATTGTGCCACTATCCGGCGTCTGCCCCGGGCAGCCACGCGACTCAGTCTCCGGTGGGATCCTCGCCGCGGGTCAGGGCGTCCCAGGTGTCGATGTCGTCCGCGTGCTCCGCGGCCTGAGCCTGCCCCACCGTGGTCGGGGTGCCGACGTCGCCCGGCGCGGGGGTGCCCGACGTCGCCGTTGCCGACGCCTCTCCGTTGCCACCCTGGGCCCCCGCGCCCGTGACCGCCGCGCGGTCGTAGCGCTGAGAGGCCTGGCGGCGCACGCGCTGGGCGACCAGGACGAGCCACACCCCGCACAGCCCCAGCAGCACCGCGGCGGCCACTGCGCCCCAGGGCCACCCGGTGAGGGCGTAGTCGCCGCCCTCGTTGATCACGCCGGTGCGCGTGCCCACGGTGGGCTGCGCCGCGGCGCGGGCGTCGGTGGTGACGGCCAGGACCGCCACCACCGCCCCCGCACCCGCCAGTGCCACGACGACACCGACGACGCTGCGCAGCCACCGGCCGCCGAGCACGGACGCCACCGCCGCGACGGCGGCCACGAGGCCCAGGGCGGTCACGGCCGGAGCGGCGTCGGAACCCGTCACATCCACCGTGACCGGCTGCAGGGACGTGGTGACCCCGGCGTGGATCCAGGTCTGTGTGGTGGTGCCGAACAGGGCCAGGGCACACAGCAGCGTGACCAGGACGGCGGGTGCGGTACGGCGCAGCAATCTCAGCTCCTCGCGGGATGCGGTGGGGGTTCTCAGCGCTGCAGGGAGCGCAGGGACTCGGCGATCAGCGCCGCCCGCAGCGGTGCCGTGGCCTTGTTGAGGGACTCGAGGGCTTCCGTCTCCGGATCCGAGTCCGCCACGATACCCCCGCCCGCCTGGACGTACGCCGTGCCCTCGAGAAGCAGCGCGGTGCGGATGGCGATGGCCATGTCCATGTTGCCCGCGAAGTCCATGTACCCGACCACGCCGCCGTACACCGCCCGGCGCAGCGGCTCGTACTGGTCGAGCAGCCGCAGGGCGCGCGGCTTGGGCGCACCCGAGAGGGTCCCGGCAGGGAAGGTTGCGGCGAGCACGTCGTACGCGCTGACGTCCTCGCGCATGCGGGCCACCACGGTGGAGCACAGGTGCATGATGTGGCTGAAGCGCTCGATCTCCATGAACTCGCTGACGTCCACGCTGCCGGGCTCGGCGATCCGCGAGAGGTCGTTGCGCGCGAGGTCCACGAGCATGAGGTGCTCCGCGCGCTCCTTCTGGTCCGCGAGCAGCTCCTGGCCCAGGGCCACGTCCTCGTCCACCGTGGCGCCCCGCGGCCGTGAACCGGCAATGGGGTGGGTCACGGCCTGCTTGCCGGTGACCGTGACGAGCGCCTCGGGCGAGGACCCCACGATCGAGTAGGGCCGCCCGTCCGCGTCCTGGAACGAGTAGAGGTACATGTACGGGCTCGGGTTGATCCGGCGCAGCGTGCGGTAGACGTCCAGGGAGCTCGCACCGCACTCGGCCTCGAAGCGGCGGGAGACGACCACCTGGAAGATGTCGCCGTCCACGATCGCCCGCTTGCCGCGCTCGATCGCGGACATGAACAGCTCGCGGTCCCACGACTGGCGCACGGCGGACTCAACGTCCCCGGAGTCGAGGTCCTCCCGCTCCGTGACCGAGACGGTGGTGTGCCCGAGCGGGGTGGCCAGCCGGTCGACCATGGAGCGCAGCCGGCGGACGGCGTCGTGGTAGGCGGCGTCCGCGTTCTCGTCCGTGCCGTTGACGTTCACGGCGTTGGCCACGAGCATCACGGTGCCGTCCTTGCTGTCGTGCACCGCCATGTCCGAGACGAGGTTCATGGCGAGCTCGGGCATGTGGAGGTCGTCCTCCGGCGGGTTCGGCAGCTTCTCCCAGTGCCGCACCGCTTCCCAGCCCACGAAGCCGACCATGCCGCTGGTCAGGGGCGGCACACCTTCGAAGGGCTCGGTGTGCAGCAGCTCCATGGTGGCGCGCAGGGCCTCCAGGGGGTCACCGTCCACGGGAGCACCCGACGGCGCCTCGCCGAGCCAGTGAGCCTGACCGTCCTTCGACGTCAGCGTGGCCACGGAGCCGGCACCCACGAACGAGTAGCGCGACCACACGCCGCCCTCGGCCGCGGACTCCAGCAGGAACGTGCCGGGTGCGGGGTCGCCGTCGCGGGTGACGAGGCAGCGGTAGAGGCCCACGGGCGTCAGGGCGTCCGCGAGCACGGTGGTGCGCACCGGGATCACACGGCGCGTGCGCGCGTGCTCCCGGAACTCCTCGAGGGTGGGTGTGATGGTGCCGAGGTCCCGCATTCAAACCGCCTTTTCCGCGTGGAGGTCCCGCTCGTCGAAACATGTGCGTGAGCCCGTGTGGCACGCCGCGCCGGTCTGGTCGACGCGCACCAGCAGGGCGTCCCCGTCGCAGTCCAGGTGGACGGAGTGCACGGCCTGGACGTGGCCGGAGGTGTCCCCCTTGCGCCAGTACTCCTGGCGGGAGCGGGACCAGAAGGTCACCCGGCCCTCGGTGAGGGTGCGCCGCAGGGCCTCGTCGTCCATCCAGCCCAGCATGAGCACCTCGAGGGTGTCGTACTGCTGCACCACGGCGGCCACGAGCCCCGCGGGGTCCCTCTTGAGCCGCTCGGCGATCCGGGGATCCAGGACGTCCGCGCTGCCGGGTTGCTGCGTGCCGGTTTCCTGCGTGCCGCTCATCAGCGCACCTCGTGGCCGGCCGCCCGCAGGGCGTCCTTGACCTGGGCAATCGCCTCGTGCGGGCCGAAGTGGAAGATCGACGCCGCCAGCACGGCGTCCGCACCGGCGGCGACGGCGGGCGGGAAGTGCTCGGGCGCCCCGGCGCCTCCCGAGGCGATCAGGGGCACGCCCACCCGCTCGCGCACGGCGGAGATCATCTCCAGGTCGAAGCCGTTGCGCGTGCCGTCCGCGTCCATCGAGTTCAGGAGGATCTCCCCCACGCCGCGGTCCTCGGCCTCGCGGGCCCACTCCAGGGCATCGCGGCCCGTGAGGGTTCGGCCGCCACGCGTGGTGACCTCGAAGCCGGAGGGGGTGTTGCCCGTGCGCCTGGCGTCCAGGGAGAGCACGAGCACCTGGTTGCCGAAGCGGTCCGTGATCTCGTCGATCACCGCTGGGCGCGTGACCGCCGCGGTGTTGATCGATGCCTTGTCGGCACCGCAGCGCAGCAGCCGGTCCACGTCCTGCGGAGTGCGGACGCCGCCGCCCACGGTGAGGGGGATGAAGACCTCCTCCGCGGCGCGGGAGACGACGTCGAACATCGTGTCCCGCTCGCTCGAGGAGGCGGTGACGTCCAGGAACGTGAGCTCGTCCGCCCCGGCGAGGTTGTACCTGGCGGCGAGCTCCACGGGGTCCCCCGCGTCCCGCAGGTTCTCGAAGTTCACGCCCTTGACCACGCGCCCGGCATCCACGTCCAGGCACGGGATGACCCGTACGGCCACTCCCATCACGCCACCGTCCTCACTGTTGCGATCACTGCTTGCTGTCCGCGTGGGCGCTCAGATCCGCGCGGCCTGGATGGGCGAGACGAGGATCGCCCGCGCACCCACTTCGTAGAGGGCGTCCATGACGTTGTTGGTGTCGCTCTTGCGGACCATGGAGCGCACGGCCACGGCGCCGTCGCGGCCCAGCGGGGAGATGGTGGGCCCCTCCATGCCGGGGGTGATCTCGGTGGCCGCGGGGAGCAGGTCCTCGCTGATGTCGTAGTCCATCATCACGTACTGGCGGGCCACGAGCACGCCCTGCAGGCGGCGTCGCAGCACCTGCAGCCCCTCGGGCTCGGGCTCGTCGCCGCGGCGGATGAGCAGGGCCTCCGAGTGCATGATGGGCTCGTCGAAAATCTCGAGACCCGCCGCGCGCAGTGTGTTGCCGGTCTCCACGACGTCCGCGATGGCGTCCGCGACGCCGAGTCGGATGGAGGACTCCACGGCGCCGTCCAGGCGCACCACCTCGGCATTCACACCCTTTTCCGCGAGGTGGCGTTCGAGCAGCAGCTGGTAGCTCGTGGCGATCCGCTTGCCCTCGAGCTCCCGCAGGTCCTGGAACTGCCCGCGGGGACCGGCCAGGCGGAACGTGGAGCGGGCGAAGTCCAGCCCCAGCTCCTCGTGGGCCTCGGCGCCGGAGTCCAGCAGCAGGTCCCGCCCGGTGATCCCGAGGTCCAGGGTGCCGCCGCCCACGTAGATCGCGATGTCACGGGGGCGCAGGTAGAAGAACTCCACGTGGTTTTCGTTGTCCACGAGCACGAGTTCGCGGCTGCTGCGCCGCTGCCGGTACCCGGCCTCGGTGAGCATGGTGATGGCGGCTTCCGACAGCGCACCCTTGTTGGGCACGGCTACTCGCAGCATGGTGTTCCTTTCCGCGATGCGGACTCTGTGACGAGAACCCCGTGAAGGAGGACTCTGTGACGTGGGCGCTGTGACGAGGTGGGGCCTTCGCGCGGGCGGCGCGCGGCTCAGAGGTGCTTGTAGACGTCCTCGAGGCTCATGCCCTTGGCGATCATCATGACCTGCAGGTGGTAGAGCAGCTGGGAGATCTCCTCGGCGGCCTCCGCGTCCGTCTCGTGCTCGCACGCCATCCAGACCTCGGCGGCCTCCTCGACGACCTTCTTGCCGATGCCGTGGATCCCCGAGTCCAGCTCCGTGACGGTCTTGGAGCCCTCCGGGCGCCGCGCGGCCTTGTCGCTGAGTTCGGTGAAGAGGTCTTCGAAGGTTTTCACCGTTCCAGGGTAATGGGTGTGCGCGGCTGCCCCGAACCCGGGGCCGGGCTCACACGCCCAGCCCCCGCAGGGTCAGGGCGGTGCTCACGGCGGCGTGGGCGGCCTCGTAGCCCTTGTCCTCCGTGGAGCCCGCCAGCCCGGCGCGGTCCAGGCCCTGCTGCTCGGTGTCGCACGTCAGCACGCCGAAGCCCACCGGCTTGCCCGTGGCCACGCTGACGTCCGTCAGCCCCGTGGTCGCCGCGCTGCACACGTAGTCGAAGTGCGGGGTGCCGCCGCGCACGACGACGCCCAGGGCCACGACGGCGTCCGCGGACTCCGCGAGCCGGCGCGCCGCCACGGGCAGCTCGAAGCTGCCGGGGACGCGCACCTCGACCACCTTTCCCGTGTGCGCCTCCTCCAGGGCGCGGCGGGCTCCGGCCACGAGCCCGTCCATGATGGTGGTGTGCCAGCTGGCCGCCACCACGGCGACCGTGAGCTGCGAGGCGTCGAGCTCAGTGGCCTGGATGGTGGGGGCGCCGTGTCCGCTCATGAGTTCTCTCCTGGGGTGAGGTGGGTCAGGTGGTGGTGCATGCGATCGCGCTTGGTGCGCAGGTAGTCGATGTTCTCGTGCCGGGCGTGGACCTCGTGGGGCACCATCTGCGTGACGGTGATCCCGAGGGCCTCCAGCTTGGCGACCTTGTCCGGGTTGTTGGACAGCAGCCGGATCTCGGTGAGCCCCATGGCCGCGAGGATCCGCCCGGCGGCGGTGTAGTCGCGGGCCTCCGCGGGCAGGCCCAGCAGGGTGTTGGCGTCCACGGTGTCCGCGCCGCCGTCCTGGAGCTTGTAGGCCCGCAGCTTGTTGATCAGCCCGATGCCCCGGCCCTCGTGGTTGCGCAGGTAGAGGACCGTTCCGCCGTGGCGGGCCACCCGCTCCATGGCCAGGTGCAGCTGGGGGCCGCAGTCGCAGCGCCACGAACCGAGGACGTCCCCCGTGAGGCACTCCGAGTGCAGCCGCACGAGGGGCGGCAGGTGCGCCTCCTCCGGGGGTGGCGGTGCCGAGAGCGAGAGGTGCTCGGCCGCGGGGACACCGGAGGGTACGGGCACGCGCCACCCGACGGTGGAGAACGTGCCGTGCTCGGTGGGCACCACCACGGGCTCGCTGTGCTCGAGCTCCCCCGCGGAGGACGCCGCCGCGGTGTCCATCCCAGGGCCCGCCACGGAACCCGCCCGGCCCTCCGGGGCCGCGGTGCTCCCCGCCGGACCCGTGCCCTCCCCGGACGCCGCGGCGGCGCCCGCAGGGTTCGTGCCGGGCTCGGGGGCGACGGCGCCCACGGTTCCGTTCGTACGGAACCCGGGGGCGACGTCGTCGGCCCCCGCTGCCCTGCCGGCGTCTGGTTCGCGTGCGCTCATGCGGGCAGCCCTCCCTCCCGCTGCTCGGAGGGAACGTTCTGTGGAGCGGCGGTGGCGTCCAGGTGCTCGACCAGGTCCGCGATGCTGATCATCACCAGACCGTGCTGGTCCGCGAAGCGGCGCAGGGCGGGCGCGCGGAGGGGCTGTCCGCCGTCGTCCACGACCTCCGCGATCGCCCCCACCGGCTCGCAGCCCGCCAGGCGGGCGAGCTCCACCGCGGCCTCGGTGTGTCCCGCGCGTTCGCGGACTCCCCCGGCCACCGCGCGCAGCGGCAGGATGTGCCCCGGGCGGGTCAGGTCCGCGGCAGACGTGGTGGGCAGGGCGAGCAGACGCGCGGTCAGGGCACGGTCGCGTGCGCTGATGCCGGTGCTCACCCCCACCCGGGCGTCGCAGGTCAGGGTGTAGGCGGTGCCCTTCGCGTCCTCGTTGTGGGAGGTCATGGGTGGCAGCCCCAGCCGGTCCGCCGTCTCCTGGGGCATGGGTACGCACACCACCCCGGAGCTGTGGCGCACGGTGAAGCCCATGAGCGGCTGGGTGGCGTGCTGCGCGGCGAAGACCAGGTCCCCCTCGTTCTCCCGGTCCTCGTCGTCCACGACCACCACCGCGGCGCCGGAGGCAATGGCGGCGACGGCGTCCGGCACGGCGTCGAGCACCACGCCCCGGTCGGTGGAAGCCGCCTGCGGGGCGGTGAAGGCCCTGAGCCGCTCCGCGTACTTGGCCATCACGTCCACCTCCAGGTTCACGCGCGCACCGGGCCCGCGCACTCCCAGGGTCGTGGCGCGCAGGGTCTCCGGGATCAGCCCCACCTCGAACCACGCCGCGGCCTCGTCCGCCCCGGAGACGGCGGTGACCGTCAGCGAGACGCCGTCCACCGCCACGGAGCCCTTGACGGCCACGTAGCGCGCAAGCTCGCGCGGCAGCCCCACGCGCACCGTCTCCCAGCCCGTGTGCTCGGTGCGCTGCAGCACGGTGCCGACGCCGTCCACGTGGCCCTGCACCACATGACCGTCCAGGCGCTGACCGGCCGCCATGCAGCGCTCCACGTTGACCGCCTCCCCGCCGCGCAGCTCCCCCAGTGTGGTCAGGCGCAGGGTCTCGCCCATGACGTCCGCGGTGAAGTCCCCCGGCACGGACGCCGGGGCGGGCACTGCCGTGAGGCACACGCCGTTGACGGCCAGGGACCCGCCCTCCGGCAAGTCCGCGACGAGCGCCCCCGCGGACACGTGCAGGCGGGCGGCGTCCTCCGCGAGCCGTTCGACGCGCTCGACGGTGGCCTGGGATTCGACAATTCCAGTGAACAACGGGTCTCCTCGGTGACGGGGGTGCGGGTCAGGCGCCGCGCGGTGCGACTGTGTGGGCGGGCGGTTGCTGAGCAGCGGCAACGGCGGGTGCCGGACCGGGAGCCGCTGCGCGGCGGGATGCCGGATCGGGCGGGGCGGCACAGTGCTGTGCTGCACCGGGCATCGCCGTGTGGGATGGGCCAGGGTCGTGAGGCGCCAGATCCTGCGTGGTGGGATCCTGCGTGGTCAGATCCTGTGTGGTGGAGTTCTGCGTGGCTGGGCTCTGTGGCGCCGGGGCGCTGGTCGCCGCCGTGTCGAACGTCGCTGCGTGCAGGTCCGAGTCCGGGAACACCGTCTCCCGGGGTGCGGGCCGCAGGTGCCAGCGGAGGTCTTCGCCCACCGCCGCCACGGGGGATCCGCCCTTTGGTAGCCCCACCGGATCGCTCCGCCAGCGCGAGGCCCCCGTGAGCGTGCCGATCCCGAGCGGGGCCACGGATGCGGAGCCCTCCCCCAGCAGCAGGGGTGCCTGGTAGAGCCACAGCTCGTCCACGAGGTCCGCGGCGAGGAACGCCGCGCTCACGGTGGGCCCGCCCTCCACGAGCACGTGGGCGGCGCCGAGCTCGCGGAGGGCCTGCAGCGCCTCGGCAGGGTCGTGGGTTGCCAGGTGGACGAACCTTCCGTCGTCGCCGGAGGCCCCGGACCGGGCTGTGCTCTCCCCCGCCGCGACACCACAGCGCACGCGCGCGTGCTCCGACACCGGCTCCGTGGACATCACCGCGCGCAGCGGCTGCCTCTCGACCGGCGTCCCGTGGGCGTCCCGGGCCGTGAGGGACGGATCGTCCGCGCGCAGCGTGCCACCGCCCACCAGGATCGCGTCCACCCGCGAGCGCAGCGCGTGGCCCTCGGCCCGGGCGGGCGCGCCGGTGATCCACTGGCTCGTGCCGTCCGCGGCGGCCACCCTGCCGTCGAGGCTCTGGGCGAGCTTGAGGGTCACGAACGGCCGACGACGCCGCTGCGCCAGGAACCAGCGTTCGTTCAGGTCACGGGCCGGCTCGGCCAGCAGCCCGTGGCGCACGTCCACCCCGTGCGCGGCGAGGTGGGCCCCACCGCCGCGTGCGGCATCCGTGGCGTCCGGCACCGCGAAGACCACGCGGGGAATCCCGGCCGCAAGGATCGCGGCGGAGCACGGGCCAGTGCGCCCGGTGTGGTGGCACGGTTCGAGGGTCACCAGCAGGGTGGTGTCGCCCAGCGGCGTCCCCGCCGCGCGGGCCTGCCGCAGCACGTCCACCTCGGCGTGGTCCGTGCCCGCCCCGCGGTGGTGGCCCACGTGCAGCAGCGTTCCGGCGGCGTCGACGAGAGCGGCGCCCACCACGGGGTTCGCGCCGCGCACACCCCGCTGGGCCGCAGTCAGTGCCGCCCGCATGGCGGCTGCCTCGGCGGGAGTGAAGTTCTCCCCGCCCGCGGCGTGGTGACCGCCGCGGGGACGCGGCCGCGCGGCGTCGTCGTCAGCCGTCACCGCTCCTCCTCGCCCACGGAGAGGTGGAGGTCCGGGAAGCCCGTCCCGATCGTGGCGCTCCTGCGCTGCTTCGTGTTCACTCGCCACCACACGAAGAAGCCCGCGAGGGTGAACGCGCCGTAGAAGACGTACATGAGCCCGGAGGCGTAGTAGCCCGCGGAGAAGAGCAGCGGGACGCCCACGAGGTCCACCGCCACCCAGAACAGCCAGAACTCCACCCACCCTTTGGCCATGCCGAGGGTTGCGAGCAGGGAGCCCATGAAGATCCACGCGTCCGCCCACACCGGCTCGTAGGAGCCCAGCATGCGGAACACGGGCGTCAGCACCGCCGTGCCCGCCACCAGTGCGACAACCAGGACGATGCGCTGCCGCGGACCCGCCCACCGCGGCGAGACGGCCTCCTGCTCGGTGCCCCGCGAGCGGCGCCACTGCACCCAGCCGTAGACCGAGACGGCGATGAACATGACCTGGCGCCCCGCCTGGCCCAGCAGGTTCACGGGGTTGGGGGTGTCGAACACGGCGCCCAGGAAGACGGTCAGCAGGATCGCGTTGCCCACGATCCCCACGGGCCACGCCCAGACCTTCCGGCGCATCCCGCCCAGGGCGGAGAGCAGACCGAACACGTTGCCGAGCACCTCACGCCACAGGATGAACCCGTCACCCACGCGGATCTGCGCATCGAACAACCACCGCAGGACATCCATGGTGTCTCCTCTCACCCGCCACGACCAGTGGTTCCGGGGAGGAGGACGCACGCCGACCGGTCAGGGTCGTGCGGCGGACGGCGTCACGACGGAACCGGGTGCCCCCCGGTCAGCGGGTGAGCACGGCGGAACACCGGGACGCGCACGTGTGCCTACCATCCAGACTGTACTGTCGGCACCGGAATTCCACCGGTTCGGCCGTGATCCCGTGCGCTGCCCCGCCGGCCGTCAGGGGCCGGTGCGGGGGTGGCGCACGGTGTTCACGGTTCGCGGACTTTCACCGCCGGTTCGG
Source organism: Kocuria sp. HSID17590 (assembly GCF_003989485.1). Lineage (NCBI taxonomy): Bacteria > Bacillati > Actinomycetota > Actinomycetes > Micrococcales > Micrococcaceae > Kocuria > Kocuria sp. HSID17590. The sequence goes on from NZ_RBMB01000004.1 coordinate 112,519, forward strand.
AATTGCACCGACCCCGGAACACGTTGCTGCCCACAGTATGCCACGGCGGGTGGCCCCGGACGTGACGGGGGTTACCGCGGGTGACCCGGGGCGGCAGGACCGCTCCTGGGGCCCGGTCGCGGCACGGCCCCCGGTGCGGGTCAGTGCCCACCCGGGCGGGACCGTCCCCGGTAGGGCCGCAGCCGCGGGCAGATCCCGGTGGGCCGAGCCCCTCCGTCAGGCCATGTGCGACCGCGCGGTCTCCCGCAGTGCCGCGATGGCGGCCCCGGGGTCTTCCTTGCCGTACACCGCGGAGCCCGCGACGAACGTGTCCGCCCCGGCCTCCGCCGCACGGACGATGGTCTCCTCCGTGATCCCGCCGTCCACCTGCAGGGCCACCGTTCCGCCGTGGTCCTTCACCGCGGCGGCCGCCCGGCGCAGCTTGGGCAGCGTCACGTCCAGGAACTTCTGACCGCCGAAGCCGGGCTCCACGGTCATGATCAGGAGCATGTCCAGCTCGGGCAGCAGGTCCAGGTAGGGCTCGATCGGGGTGGCAGGTCGCACGGCGAGGCCCGCCTTCGCCCCCGCGGCCCGCAGCTCACGGGCCAGCTTGATCGGCGCGGCGGCCACCTCGGCGTGGAACGTCACGGACGCGCAGCCGGCCTCCGCGTACGCGGGAGCCCACCGGTCCGGGTCCTCGATCATCAGGTGCAGGTCCAGCGGGATCGGCGAGACCGCCTGGAGGCTCTCCACCACGGGCAGACCCAGGGTCAGGTTGGGGACGAAGTGGTTGTCCATCACGTCCACGTGTGCGGCGTCCGCACCGGAGATGCGCTGGAGCTCCTCCGCCAGGCGCGAGAAGTCTGCGGAGAGGATGGACGGGTGGATGTCGCAGCGTGACATGGGTTCCTCCTGGGAGCCGGTGGGCGGCCGGGGTGGCCGGGGATGGACGTGCCGGGGCGTGACGGGGTGTGTCTGGACGGTGCCGTCCGTGAGGGGCGGGCGGTGGCGCCCACCGGGCGTCTGACGCAGACCACCGACGCCGGGGTTCCGCCCGACGTCGGTGCGGGTGTCAGGACCGCCGGCGCAGGGCGACCATGAACATGGCGTCCGTGCCGTGCACGTGCGGCCACAGCTGGACGCTCGTGCCGCCGCCGGGCATCTCGTGGCCCACGGTGCGCTCACCGTCCAGGGCGCCGGGAAGGGCCGCGGAACGGGCCAGTTCTGCCGTGTCCAGGACCTCGACGTCACCGCGGGCCTCCAGCACCTCCTGGAGCACGTCGTGCGTCTCCGCGGTGTGCGGCGAGCACGTGGCGTAGAGCGTCACACCTCCCGGGCGGGTCGCGTCCAGCGCGGCGTCGAGAAGCTGCCGCTGGATCCCGGCCAGGTTGCCCACGTCCGACGGCGTGCGCCGCCACCGTGCCTCGGGCCGGCGTCGCAGCGCCCCCAGACCGGTGCACGGCACGTCCACCAGGACGCGGTCGAACCGGGCGGGCTCCGCACCGGGGACGTCCCGCGCGTCACCGACCCGCACCTGCCAGGCGGCCTCCGGGACCGGGGCGAGGGCGTTGCGCACGAGGTCGCCGCGGTGCTCGCTGACCTCGTTGGCCAGCAGCGTGGCGCCGCGCTCGTTCGCGAGCGCCGCCAGCAGGGCCGCCTTGCCGCCGGGGCCGGCGCACAGGTCCGCCCACCGACCGGCGTCCTCCTGCACGGGGGCCTCGGCGAGGACCCGCGCGACGAGCTGGGATCCGGCGTCCTGCACCCGGACCACCCCCTCACGGGTGCCGGGGATCCGGTGGACGTCGCCGCCCGCGCTCACGGCACTGTCCGGCACGAGGTCACCCGCGCGGGCGCCGTCGTCGACCGCGGCGTCGAGGGAACCCAGCCCCGGCAGCGCGACGAGGTGGACGCTCGGCGGTTCGTTGTCCGCCTCGAGCAGCGCCTCGATCTCCGCGGTGTCCCGCCCGTTCACGCGCAGGGCCCGCCGCATGGCACGGATCTCCCACGCGGGGTGCGCGTGCCGGACGGCCATCCGGCGGAGCTCGTCCGACTGCTCGGCCGTCAGCTGCTCCAGCCACTCCTCGAGGTTCTGTCGGGCGACCTTGCGCAGCACCGCGTTGACGAGCCCCGCCGGGCCCTGCCCCACCTCGCCGCGTACGAGACCCACGGTGGCGTCGAGGGCCGCGTGGTCCGGCACGCGCATGGCGAGCAGCTGGTGGACGCCCAGCCGCAGGGCGTCCAGCACGGCGGGATCGAGCTGGTCGAGCGGGCGGTCCACGCACTTCTCGAGCACGGCGTCCCACGTTCCCTGCCAGCGCATGGCCCCGTAGGCGAGCTCCGTGGCGAAGGCGGCGTCCCTCCTGTCCAGGCGGTTCTCTCGGACGAGCCGCGGCAGCACCAGGTTGCCGTAGGCGTCCTCGGAGTTCACCGCACGCAGTGCCTGGAATGCCGTCAGCCGTGCGGGGTCGGAGCTCCGACGCCGCTGGGCCGGGGCCTGCGCCGAGTAGGACCGCTCCTGCTGGGAACGGCGGTTGCGCTCGTGCCCGCGGGCGTTGCGGCGGGAGCCGTCACGCGACGGGCCGCGCCGGTCCCCTGCACCACTGCGCTCACCGGAGCGGTTGCGGTCGCCAGAGCCCGGTCGGTCGCTGGATCCCTGCCGGGTGCCGCTTCCGCGGGCGTCCCCGGAGCCCTGGCGGGATCCGTGGCCTCGGGCGCCCTCGGCGTCCCGTCGGCCACCACCGGTCCCGCGACGGTCGTTTCCGGGACCTCGCCGGTCCCCGGGCCCCTGGCCGCGGCGCTCACTGCGCCCGCCGGACGGGTTGCCGCCCCTGTCGTGCTGGTCCCGGCTCATGCGAACGCCACCTGTTCCCTGTTCTGCTGCCCACGCGCCCAGTCGAGCGCCGTCATCGGTTTCTTGCCGGAGGGCTGCACGCGGGTGAGTTCCACCGCGCACGATCCCGTCCCCACGTACACGTGCTTCTCGCGGATCTCCACGTGGCCGGGCGCGATGCCCGTGACCTCCGGGGCGGGGGCCATGCGCTCGACCTTGAACCGCTGCCCCTGGTACTCCGTCCACGCTCCGGGTTCCGGCGTGACACCGCGCACGCGGTTCGCCACCTCGGGGGCGGGATCCTCCCACCGCACGCGGGCCTCGGCACCGCTCAGCTTGGGGGCCGCGCTCGGTTCACCGCTCTGCGGTTCGGGCCGAACCCTGCCGGAGGCGACGTCGAGCAGCGAGTCCGCGAGCAGCGGCGAGCCCTCGCGGGCGAGCCGCTCCAGCACGGAGCCGGAGGTGTCCTCGGCGCGCACCTCGTCCGTGAGCGTGGCGACCACGGGGCCGGTGTCCATGCCCTCGTCCAGGACGAACGTGGTGGCACCGATCGTGGTGTCCCCGGCCATGAGGGCGCGCTGCACGGGTGCGGCGCCGCGCCAGCGCGGCAGCAGGGAGAAGTGCAGGTTGATCCAGCCGTGCTCGAAGACCTCGAGCGCCGGCGCGGGCAGCAGGGCGCCGTAGGCCACGACGGCCGCGATGGACGCGCCCGTGGCACGGAGATCGTCCAGCAGGTCCTCGGTGACGCGGTTCGCGGTGAGCACGGGCAGGCCGAGCTCCTCCGCGCGGCGTCCGACGGCCGACGGCGTGAGGACCTTCTTGCGTCCCACGGGTGCGGGTTCCCGGGTCAGCACGGCCACCACGGTGATCCGGGGATCGGCGTGCAGCGCCTCGAGCGGGGGCACCGCGGTCTCCGGGGTGCCTGCGTAGAGGACCTTCAGGGGTTCGGTGGGAGCGTTCGTCGTCATCGTGCACCTCCGCGCCCGAACGCGGAACCTGCACCCGGTGTGCTGCCGGGGGCGCCGAACGCGGAACCACCCGCGGCACGCGAGGAGCGGGCGTGAGCGGCGCGGGCGGCGTCGTCCCCGGACGGTGCGGAACCGGCGCCCGGGCCGCCGCCGAGACGCTGCTTTTCCCGCTCACGGGTGATGCGCGCGGCCGTCTCCTGGAAGGTGGCCTGGCGCAGCTGCCGCATGGCGTCCTTGCGCTCCTCCCCCACGAGCCGGTCCACGTAGAGCTTGCCGGAGAGGTGGTCGGTCTCGTGCTGGAAGCACCTCGCGAGCAGTCCCGTGGCCTCGCGCCGCACGGGCTCCCCGTGCTGGTCCACGCCCGTGAGCACCACGGAGTTCCGGCGCGGCGTCTCGTAGGACAGACCGGGGACGGACAGGCAGCCCTCGCCGCCCTCCTGCGGGTCTTCGCCGAGGCTCACCTCGGGGTTGACCACGTGCCCCTCGTCCCCCTGGACGCCCCACGTGAAGACGCGCAGGCCAACGCCCACCTGGGGCGCGGCGAGGCCCACGCCGCCCACGGCGTACATGGTCTCGAACATGTCACGGATCAACGTCTCCAGGGACTCGTCGAACTGCGTGACCTCCTGGGCGGGGGTCCGCAGCACGGGGTCCCCGATCGTGCGGATGCGCAGAATACTCACCGGGCGGTGCACTCCTAGCTGGGTGTCGTGGAACGTGGGGCGGGCGGGTCTCAGTCTACGGCGGGGCCCTCGACGGTCCGGGCCGTGGCGCTCTGCGGAACACCGCCCGTGCGGCCCGTGGGATTGTCCTCGAGGGGCGGCGGCGCGAGGGGCCGCAGCTGGACGCCGGCGGCCTCGAGGTCCGTGGAGCGCGCCCACACCTTGGCCAGGGCGCAGAACTTGAACCAGTGCACGGGCAGGTGGTCCGGCACCGCCTGCACGGTCAGGGCCTCGGTCTCCCCGATGGCCACGGCCATGAGGACCTCGGCGTCCCCGTAGGCCCACGGCTCCCACTGTCCGGTGGCGGCGTCCACGAGGGACTCCTCCGCCTTGAGCCCGGCCACGAGCTGCGTGACGACCTTGGGGTCCGGGGCCTTCACGCGCCCCGAACGGTCCGTGCCGCGGGTCTTGTAGTCGATCAGGCACACCTTGCCGCCGATGCGCGCCACGAGGTCCAGGGTGCCGGCGTAGCCCACCGTGGAGTTCCACACGGTGATCTCCGCGGCCAGCGGCTCGGGGCGGTAGAGCTCCCACCACTTGTCCGCGCTGTCCGCGAACCGGGACTCGTGGTGATCGGCCAGGTCCTGCCGCGCCTCCTCCACCCGGTGCTCCCGGCCCATGGCGCGCAGCGCGAGCTGCTCGCAGTAGTCGTGGACGCGGTCCCCGCGCTGGGCGGCCTGGTCCCGGTGGCGCTCGGCGGCCTTCGCCGCGTGGTTCACCAGGGCACGACGACGCCGCGAGTCCCGCAGCGCGTCCGGCAGCTGAGGATCGGCGGCCAGCGCCTGGGCCGCGCTGTAGCCGTACCAGCCGCCGAGGTCGTTGGCCTCGCAGCCGATGATGGTGGTGATGGACGGCACCTGCAGGTCACCGCCCTCCTGGCGCGCGTACATGCGACCGGTGGCGGTTTGGCGGGCCAGGCGAGGTTGCGTCATGGGGCTCAGCGTAGGAACGAGCTCAGACACGGACAGCGGACCGCGGCGGCGTCGACATCCGCGCTGTGTGGTCGGTGTCGTTCGGTGAGCCGGCTGTCGTTCGGTGAGCCAGCCGGAAAAGGCTCCCGGACGTAAAAGAACCCGGCCCCTTCCGGGACCGGGTTCCTCGTTACCGTGCGCGATACTGGGATCGAACCAGTGACCTCTTCGGTGTGAACGAAGCGCGCTACCGCTGCGCCAATCGCGCTTGCAACGTTGAAAACTCTAGAGCACGTCCACGGGGATCGGCAAATTGGGCTCGCTCCCCCTGCGCTGCCGCGGGCCCGGCCACCCGATTTGCCCCGACCGGATCGTGTCGGTAGTGTTTCTGCTCGTTGGCAACGCACCGACGCAACGCCCCAAAGGAACTCAGGTTCCGGACGGCACGCGGAGGACAGCGCGAGAACCTGTGATAAAGTTTCCGCTCGGAAGAACGGAGCACTGCAGAAACAGGGCCTCGATCAACCAACAATGCGGACGTAGCTCAGCTGGTAGAGCATCACCTTGCCATGGTGAGGGTCGCGGGTTCGACTCCCGTCGTCCGCTCGCAGTTTTCGACCCTGGTCGAGACCTGAGACCTTGTCCTCCAAGGATCTGGTCCCCGGTGGGGTGGCCGAGTGGTTAGGCAGCGGCCTGCAAAGCCGTCTACGCGGGTTCGAATCCCGTCTCCACCTCGGTGCAACCACCTCGTTCAAGAGATTGAGCGCGATTGGCGCAGCGGTAGCGCGCTTCCCTGACACGGAAGAGGTCACTGGTTCGATCCCAGTATCGCGCACCACCGAAACCCCGGAACACGTGTTCCGGGGTTTTTCCTGTTCCCGGGGTGCTTGCTCCCCTCCCTGCATCCCGCGTTCCTGTTTCCGGCACTCGTGCTGCTCGTCGCTGGTCCGAGGGCAGAGCGCCCGCGCCGGGGCCCGCCCGAGAAGGGGCAGGCCCCGAGCCGCTCGTCAGCTCTCGGCGTCCTGCGAACCGGTCACCACACCCACGGCCACCGCGAGGTCCTCCCAGCTCATCCCCACGCACTTGAACACGCGCGGCCGGCTCGTGTCCGGTGCCACGGTGCCGGTGACCACGTCCGCGAGGGGAACGAGCGAGTCCTCGGCCAGCGCGCCGTCGGCAACGGCCTGGACGACGTCGCCGGCTTCCCGCAGGGCGGTCGCCGTGTCCTCGACAACCACCTGTGCGCGGCCCATCAGCCCGGAGTCCAGTTCGCGGTGGTCGGGCTCGTGCGAGCCCATGGCGACGACGCACGCGGAGTCCCGCACCAGCGAGCCGTCGAAGAGGGGCTCGGACGCGGAGGTGGCGCACACGACGACGTCCGCGCCGCGCACGTCCTCCTGGTCACCGGCGCGCGCCTGCAGCCCCAGGCCCTGTGCGAACTCCACGACGGCGTCGACCTTCTCGGGTGTGCGTCCGCAGACCACCACCTCGGTGAAGGAGCGGACATCCGCGAACGCCTCGATGTGAGAGAGCGCCTGCGGGCCCGTGCCGAAGACCAGCAGCGTCCGGGCGTCCGGGGCCGCGAGGTGGTCCACGGCCACGGCCGAGATGGCCGGCGTGCGCAGCGTGGTCAGCGAGTTGCCCTCCAGCAGCGCCCGCACGCTCAGCGTGGCGGTGTCCATGAGCAGGTAGGTGGCCTGGATCCGCGGCAGCCCGCGCTGCGGATTCTCCGGGGAGACCGTGGCCACCTTGATGCCGCTCCAGTCCCCCAGCGTGGACGGCATGAGCAGCATGTGCCCCTCCCCCGCCGTCACGTTGCCGCGGGCCGGATCGGTCTCCGGACGGAAGCCCTCCGCGAGGGTGGCCTCCAGCAGCCGCCGGGCGCGGCGCGGGGACACGGCCTCCAGGATCTGCTCGGCGCTCCAGTGGGCGGGCTCGTTCCCGGTACCCGTGGTGCTCCCGGTCTTCTCGTGGCGTTCGGCCGTGGTCATGCGGTCGGTCCTCCTGGGGACTGGTTACGAGGGTCTGTGTGCGGGGATCGGGTGGACCCCGTACGACACTGCCCCGCCGGCCGTGGGCCGTGCGGGGCAGATCGGTGGAGCGGGCAGAGCGGTGAGGCGGGGCGCGGAGGGCGCGTGCGGCGTCGTCGTCCCCGGCTCAGGGAGATGCCGACGACGCCGCGCCGTGTCGTGCGCCAGGCCCGTCCCGGTCCGCGTGGCGGGCCGTCAGAGCATGCAGGAGACGCAGCCCTCGACCTCGGTGCCCTCGAGCGCCAGCTGGCGGATGCGGGAGTAGTACATGGTCTTGATGCCCTTGCGCCACGCGTAGATCTGCGCGCGGTTGATCTCCCGCGTGGTGGCCGTGTCCTTGAAGAACAGCGTCAGGGACAGGCCCTGGTCCACGTGCTGCGTGGCCGCGGCGTACGTGTCGATGATCTTCTCGTAGCCGATCTCGTACGCGTCCTGGAAGTACTCCAGGTTCTCGTCGTTCATGAAGGGCGCCGGGTAGTACACGCGCCCCAGCTTGCCCTCCTTGCGGATCTCGATGCGCGAGGCGATCGGGTGGATCGAGGACGTGGAGTTGTTGATGTACGAGATGGAACCCGTGGGCGGGACAGCCTGCAGGTTCTGGTTGTACATCCCGTCCGCCATGACCTTCTCTCGCAGCTCACGCCAGTCCTGCGCGGTGGGCAGCGCCACGCCGGCACGCTCGAAGAGCTCCCGGACCCGGGCCGTGGCGGGCTCCCACGTGCCGTCGATGTACTTGTCGAAGTACGTGCCGTTGGCGTAGTCGGACTTCTCGAAGCCCACGAAGGACTCCCCGCGCTCCTTGGCGATCAGGTTGGACGCGCGGATCGCGTGGTAGGTCACCGCGTAGAAGTACATGTTCGTGAAGTCCACGCCCTCCTCGGAACCGTAGAACACGTGCTCCTTGGCCAGGTACCCGTGCAGGTTCATCTGACCCAGGCCCACCGCGTGGGACATCTGGTTGCCGCGACGGATCGAGGGCACGGAGTCAATGTTGGACATGTCCGACACGGCGGTGAGGCCGCGGATCGCGGTCTCGATGCTCGCCCCGAAGTCCGGGGACTCCATGGCCATGGCGATGTTCATGGACCCCAGGTTGCACGAGATGTCCTTGCCCACCTCCGCGTAGGTGAGGTCCTCGTTGTAGACCGAGGGCTCGGAGACCTGCAGGATCTCGGAGCACAGGTTGGACATGATGATCTTGCCGTCGATCGGGTTGGCCCGGTTCACGGTGTCCTCGAACATGATGTACGGGTAGCCGGACTCGAACTGCACCTCCGCGACGGTCTGGAAGAACTCGCGGGCGTTGATCTTGGTCTTCGTGATCCGGGAGTCGTCCACCATCTCGTGGTACTTCTCGCTCACGTTCACGTCCGCGAAGGGCATGCCGTAGATGCGCTCCACGTCGTACGGGGAGAACAGGTACATGTCCTGGTTCTTCTTGGCCAGCTCGAACGTGATGTCCGGGATGACGACGCCGAGCGAGAGGGTCTTGATGCGGATCTTCTCGTCCGCGTTCTCCCGCTTGGTGTCCAGGAAGTTGAGGATGTCCGGGTGGTGGGCGTGCAGGTACACCGCGCCTGCACCCTGACGGGCCCCCAGCTGGTTCGCGTAGGAGAACGAGTCCTCCAGCAGCTTCATGACCGGGATGACGCCCGAGGACTGGTTCTCGATCATCTTGATGGGCGCACCGGACTCGCGCAGGTTCGTCAGCGCGAACGCCACACCGCCGCCGCGCTTGGACAGCTGCAGCGCCGAGTTGATGTTGCGTCCGATGGACTCCATGTTGTCCTCGAAGCGCACCAGGAAGCATGAGACCAGCTCGCCGCGCTGCTTCTTGCCCGCGTTGAGGAACGTGGGAGTGGCCGGCTGGAAGCGCCCGGAGATGATCTCGCCCACCAGACGCTGCGCCAGGGTCTCGTCCCCGTCCGCGAGGTAGAGGGAGACCATGACCACGCGGTCCTCGAAGCGCTCCAGGTAGCGCTGGCCGTCGAAGGTCTTCAGCGTGTAGGACGTGTAGAACTTGAACGCGCCCAGGAAGGTCTGGAAGCGGAACTTGTAGCCGTACGCCTGCTTGGAGAGCTCCTTGATGAACTCCACGCTGTACTTCTCGAGCACCTCGGCCTCGTAGTACTGGTGGTCCACCAGGTACTGCAGCTTCTCCTCGAGGTCGTGGAAGAACACCGTGTTCTTGTTGACGTGCTGCAGGAAGTACTGCCGCGCCGCCTGGCGGTCCGCCTCGAACTGGATGTTGCCCTCGGCGTCGTAGAGGTTCAGCAGGGCATTGAGCTCGTGGTAGCCCAGGCCCCGGTACTTCTCGGGGCAGGTGGGGTCCTCGTGGCCGGGCTCGACGCTCACTCCCGGGGTTGCGTGAATGCTTGCCAAAACTCTTCCAATCCTTGGGTGACTTTTTCGACGTCCTCATCCGTACCCATCAGCTCGAACTTGTAGAGCAGGGGCACCTGGCACTTGGCGGCCACCTTCTCCGCCGCCACGCAGAACAGGGGGCCGAAGTTGGTGTTGCCCGCGCCCAGCACACCCTTGAGGTGCTGCCGTGAGGGGGCGTCGTTGAGGAACTTGACGACTTGCGGGGGAACGGATCCCGCTCCCCCGGGCCTGCCGTAGCTGGGCACGGCCAGCACGTACGGTTCCGTGACGCGGGGAACGGGATCAGAGGTCTTCAGGGGCAGCCGGAGGGAACGCACGGGAAGTTTGGCGACGAACCGGTCCGTGTTGCGGGTGACGGAGGAGAAGTACACCACCAGGGGTGCGTCCTCCCCCGCGACGACGGGGGTGTGGTGTTCTTCCCGTTCCTTCGCCTGGGCGAGAACGGAGGCCAGGGCACTCATGCCGGGTCACTTCGATTCTGGGGGGGAACGTTGGTGGGTGGCGAGGACCGGTGGCCGCCGGGACGCTCGCGCTCCGAGGACCACCGGGTGCGGGCCGCGTCCGCCGTGGTACCCGGGGGTGCCACGGCGTGGGGCTCATGCCGAGCGCAGCAGCGCCAGGCTGTTGATCTTGTCCGGGCGGAACCCGGACCAGTGCTCGCCGCCGGCCTCGACGACCGGGACCTGCTGGTAGCCCAGGCCCACCACGTGGTCGTACGCGGTGGTGTCCTCGGTGACGTCCACGACGGTGTAGTCGATGCCCTTCTTGGTGAGGGCGCGGTAGGTGGCGTTGCACTGGACGCACGACGGCTTGGAATACACGGTGACTGACATAGCCCATCTCTCCTTGCGGGAAGTACCGATTCTCCGGCGCTTCCGGGGCTTCTCAGCTCGTGGTCCGGGTGGTGCGCCAGGTGGTTGAAGATCTGGGTCAATACTACATCTAGTGGCGCGTACCGGGACATAGCCCTAGATGATGTGGTTGCACGATCCACAGGGCCTCGGAGGTTATCCCCCGGGTTGTCCACAGGACCCCCGGTGGCCGGTGCCCGGCAGCACGCGGTTTTTCGCCGCCGGGGTGTGGATAAGCGGCGTTCCCGACGTCACGGAAAAACTTTTCGCACCGCGTGTCCCGGCCACCGCCGAGCCGTGTCGCCCAGGCGGGCGAACGGGCGGACGGGCGCGGGTCACCGCTGGCGCAGGACGTCCTCCAGGGAGCGCGCGGCGTGGCCCGTGAGCTCGCGGACGTCCTGCGTGACCTCGGCCAGTTCCCCGGAGGCGATGGCCGTGTAGGTGGAGACCCACGCCTCCATCTCCCAGGGCTCGGGGTCCAGGACCGCGCGGGACTCGTGCGCGGCCTCGACCGTCTCCGCCTCGTAGCGGTACTGCTGCCCGGTCACACGGGTGAGGATCTGGGCGACCTCGGTCATCGTGAGCGACTCGGGGCCCGTGAGGGTGTAGGCGCCGCGCGTGTGCGCCTGCGGGTCCAGCAGGACCGCCACGGCGGCGTCGGCGACGTCGGCCCGGGCCACCGCGGCCACGCGGCCGTCCCCCGCGGGTCCGCGCAGCACACGGTCCTCCCCCGCGAACAGGGGCAGGACGTCCAGGTAGAAGTTGTCCCGCAGGAAGGTGTGCTCCAGCCCGGCGCGCTCGATCGCCTGCTCCGTGGCGTAGTGGGTGCGCGCGAAGGTGAAGGTCGCCGTGGGCGACGGCGAGGCGAAGGACGTGTAGACCACGCGCTCCACGCCGGCCCGGGACAGCGACCCCACCATGGCGAGCTGCTGCGCCTCCCGCTCGGCGGTCTCCGCGGCGGAGACCAGGAACACGGTCTGCAGCCCCTTCATGGACTCCGCGGCCCGCTCCGGGTCCGAGAAGTCCAGGGATGCGGACTCCAGCAGACCGTCCGACGCGGCCACCCGGGAGTCGAAGCGCTGGGGGTTGCGCCCCAGCAGCCGGTGGGCGACGCCGCGCTCCTCGAGTGCGCGGGAGACGGCTCCGCCGACGTGTCCGGTGACGCCGGTGATGCCGATGGTTGCGGTGGTGGTGCGAGTCATGAGGGGTTCTCCGTTCGTGGGGCGTTGTGGTCCCTCCACCGGCGGCCGGGGTGCGGGAGGCAGCCGGTGGAGGGGAGGGGTGGGGGCAGGAATGGAATGGCCGGGGTAGGTCAGGGAGGCTCGGAGCCCGTGTCAGGGCCCGTGACGAGGCCCGTGCCAGGGCTCGTGGCAGGACACGTCAGAGCAGTCCTGCGGCCTGCAGCTGGTCCGAGATGGAGGCGCCGTCGTTGGCCTCGATCCACAGCACGCCCTCCGGGGAGATCACCCGGTGCCCGTCCGGCACGCGCGCACCGTTGGCGAGAACCGCCTCGGTGGGCGAGAGGTTGCGGATCACGACCGCCGCCACGGAGTCCGGGTAGCGCTCGGCGAAGCCCGCGTAGATCTGCGGGTCGTGCTGGCCGTCGTCCCCGATCAGGATCCACTTCACGTGCGGGAAGTTGGCGGCCAGGCGCTGCAGGTTCTGGACCTTGTGCTGGGCGCCCGAGCGGAACCAGCGCTCCGTGGTGGGACCCCAGTCGGTCAGCAGCAGCGCACCGGAGGGGTAGGCGTTGCGGGTGAGGAAGCGGCGCAGCGTGGGTGCCACGTTCCACGCCCCGGTGGAGAGGTAGAGGAACGGAGCGTTCGGGTGCTTGCGCCGCAGCCGGTCCATCATGGTGGACATCCCCGGGGTGGGGATGCGGGCGTGCTCGTTGGCCACGAAGGAGTTCCAGGCGGCGAGCATCGGACGGGGCAGCGCGGTGACCATCACGGTGTCGTCCACGTCGCACACGACCCCCAGGTACTGCTGGTCCGAGACCACGGTGACCTTGGCCTCCGTGACCTCCGAGCCCTCGGCCTGCATGTAGATGGAGTGCGCCCCCGGGGCCATGGAGACGTTGAGGTCCACGTCGATCACACCGCCCTTGTCCGCGACGAGGTGGAACTCGTGGTCCCCCAGCCAGATGTTCACGTGGGCGAACGCGAAGGGCACCGACGAGAAGGAGCGCCAGCCGCGGATCGACTCGTCGGCGTCGTCCGTGTCCTGGATCAGCGAGCGCGTCTTGAGCAGCACGCGGCCCAGTGCCCGGACGTAGCGGGGGCTGCCGTAGCCGTCGAAGGCGAGCATGGTGGGGATGTCTCCGCGCTGGGTTGCCCTGCCCTGCCGCCAGCGCTGCAGCTTCTGGTCGAAGCGGTAGCCGATGTTGATCGCTTCCTCGGTGACCTGGTCCACGGTCGGCAGCAGATCCCCTCCGCCACTGTCTTTCGCCATGGTCCTCAGTCTCCCACAGGCGGGGGTGGGCACCGTGGCCGGGGTGCGTCGTGCGGCGATGTGTCACGGGGCGACCGCCCGGGTGTGCGGGGCGGGGGCGTGGGGCTCGGAAGCATCAGGTTCGAAGGCGCTGGGCCGCGCCCGCCGGGGCGAGGGGCGCTCGGGAGCGCTGCGCCGCGGTGGGCGCCCGGGGGTGGGGCGGGAGCCGAGCAGGCTCGAGGGGTCCGGCAGGGTCTCGGGGCGGGAGAGGTCCCAGGCCTGGGCGGCCTGGATGCCGATGCCCCGGGGACCGGTGCGCCGGGTGTGGCCGTGGACCAGCAGCAGCGTGGGGGCGAAGAGCACCTCGCCGGAGGCGGCCTGGGCCTCGTCGAAGAAGGTGCAGTCCACCGCCCCGGAACCGTCGTCGAGGGAGATGAAGACCACGCGTCTGCCGCTGCGCATGGGCGGGGTCATGGTGGAGACGCGGACCCCTGCGACGACCACCTCGGTCCCGTTGCGCAGCCCCAGCAGGTCCTCGGCGCGGGTGGCGCCGTAGCGGCGCATGAGCTGCGCGTGGGAGTCCATCAGGTGGGCGGAGACCTCCGTGCCCATGGTGTCCATCTCCGCCCGGACCCGTTCCTCGGGACTCGGCTCGGGGAGCCGGGCGGGCAGACCGGTGAGGTCCACGTCCCCCAGGGGCAGGCTCAGCTGGCCCTCCCCCGGCTGCGAGCGCGGAGGCTGGCCGGTGGCGGGACGGTCTGCCTGGTCGCGGAGGAAGGTGACCATGTCGGTGTGGGAGGCACGGGATCCGGTGCCGCGCAGGAGGGTGTCGAGTGCTCCGGCGGCGGCGAGACGCTGCAGGCTTCTGCGGGTGGGGCGGGCGCGGGTCCTGACCTCGGCGAGGGTGGCGTAGGGCTGGCCGGCGAGGAGGCGTTCTGTCTCGGCGGTGCTGAGGCCGGTGATGGAGTTCAGGGACATGCGGATTCCCCAGGCGCCGTCCTGGGTGTGGGGGATGCCGTGGTCGAGGTCGCCGGGTTCCACGGTGCCGGGGCGTGGGGTGACGGGTTCCACCCGGTGGTGCTCGCCGCTGCGGTTGACGTCCGGGCCGAGCACGGGGATGCCCATGCGGCGGGCCTCTCCCACGAGCAGGCGGGCGGGGTACATCCCGGGGTCGTGCTCCCAGACGCCGGCCATGAAGGCCTCGGGGTGGTGGGTCTTCAGCCAGGCGGACTGGTAGGTGGGCACGGCGAAGGCCACGGCGTGGGCCTTGCAGAATCCGAAGCTGCCGAAGGCGTGGAGCAGCTCCCACACGGTGTCGATGGTGCGGTGGGTGTAGCCGCGTCCGCGGGCGGCGTCGCGGAAGGCGGCCTCCACGGGTGCTTCGCCGTGGGAGCCGAGCAGGCGCCGCCAGACGTCCGCGCGGCCGAGGCCGCAGCCGGTCATCCGGTCCATGATGCGCATGATCTGCTCGTGGTAGACGGCCACCCCGTGGGTCTCGGCGAGGATCTCGGTGAGGTCCGGGTGCAGGTGCTGGGGTGCGGACCAGCCGTGGCGTGCGTCGAGGTAGGGGCGGACCATGTTGGCCTGCATGGGTCCGGGGCGGAAGAGGGAGATGTCCACGATGAGGTCGTTGAACTCCTGCGGGCCCATGGTGCCGATGAGCTCGCGCTGCCCGGGGGACTCGATCTGGAAGCACCCGAGGGTGTGGGTGGAGCTGATCAGGCGGTAGGTGTCTGGGTCGTCCCGGGGCATGGCGTCGAGGTCCGGGGGTGGCTCGTGGGGGTGCAGCCGTGCGGTCTCGGCGACGGCGTGGGCGAGGGTGGACTGCATGCGCACGCCCAGGACGTCGAGCTTGATGAGGCCCATGGGGTCCATGTCGTGCTTGTCGTACTGGGACATGGGCAGTCCGATCCCGCTGGCCTGCACGGGGGTGCGGTCCAGGAGGGTGGTGTCGGAGAGGATCACCCCGCACGGGTGCATGGAGATGTGGCGGGGCAGGCGGTCGAGGCGTTCGGTGAGGTCCACGAGCAGGTCCAGCTGCCGGTTGCCGCGCAGCCTGTCCGCGAGGGGTGCGAGCTCGGGGCGGCGGGTGAGCTCCTGGCGCAGGGTGGCCCCGGGGACGCGCCACAGCTGGCCCGCCACGTGGTCCACGTCCTGGGCGCCGAGGCCGAGGGCGAGTCCGGCGTCCCGCACGGCCCCGCGGGAGCGGTAGGCGTTCTGCATGCTCATGAGGGTGACGCGCCGGGGGCCGAAGCGCTCGAAGATCCGCTGGTAGACGGCGTGGCGGCGGGCGCTCTCGATGTCGATGTCGATGTCCGGCAGGTTGGGGCGCAGCGGGGAGAGGAACCGTTCGAAGACGAGGTCGTACTCGAGGGGGTCCGCCGGGGAGATCCCGAGCAGGTGCACCACCAGGGAGGAGACCCCCGAACCGCGGGCGGCGTGGCGCACGTCCATCTCGCTCATCAGCTCCGAGACCTCCCCCACGGTGAGGAAGTAGCCCGCGAACCCCAGGTGGGAGATCACGTCCAGCTCCCGTTCCAGCCGCGAGCGCAGCGACTCCCTGTTGAGTCCCGGCACGGTGCGGTCCCAGTCCTCGTGCCCGTGCAGGCGTGCGAGGCCGGCGTAGCAGCGCCGGGCGAGTTCACGGTCCGGATTGCCCTGGACCCCGAGGACCGAGGCCTCCGGGATCACGGGCCGGCCCATCCCGAGGTCGTGCTCGGGGTCCAGGACGCAGCGTTCGGCCAGGTGGTGGGTGTCCGCGAGCAGCCTGTTCCGCCCGGCGTCCCCCTGGTCCGCGGCGTGGGCGATCTCGTGGGCGAGCAGGGCCATGCGGTCGTCGTCCTTGAGCCAGCCCTGGCCGTTGGGCTGCAGGACGCCGCGGTCCGCGCCGGCGAGCTCGTCCAGGGACATCAGGGTGCGGGCGGCGTCCAGCACGTCCGCGGTCACGGCCTGGCCGGGGTGGGCGTAGCGCACGGCGTTGCTCAACACCACGGGCAGCTGTGCCCGGTGCCCGATCTGGAGCATCCGCACCGCGTGGCCGGTGCTCAGGGGCGCTCCCTGGGGAGAGAGGTGGGTGGCGGTCTCCACCACGAGGGTTCCCGGGGGCAGCACCCGGCGCCACCGTTGCAGGGCGGTGCGCGCGGGCTGGTAGTGGCGCCTGGCGAGCAGCCTGCCGACGTCCGAGTCCGGGCCCACCAGGACCACGAGCCCGGGTTCCTCGTGCGCCGCGGCCCGGTGGACGTGGCGGGCCAGCTGCGCGGCGGTGAGGCCGATCGGGTGGGCGGGGAACCGGTCGTGGGCGCGGTGCGCGGCGGAGACCACGCGGCACAGTGCGGCGTAGCCGGCCCCGGCGTTGTGCCCCGTGGCCAGCACGACCACGCGCCCGAGCACCCGGGGCGGCAGCGGGCGACGTCGCTGCCCACCGCGGGTGCCCGCCGCACCCGTCCGACCTGCCTGGCCTGCCGCGCCCGCCCGACCCGCCCCGCCGACACGACCCGCCCCGAGCAGCGCGAGGTCCACCCCCAGCACGGGAGAGATGCCGTGCTCCCGGCACGCCAGGACGTGCTTGACCGCGCCGTAGAGGCCGTCCCGGTCCGTGCACGCGAGGATCTCCGCCCGCTGCTCCGCCGCGGTGGCCGCCAGCTCCTCCGGGCGCGCCACACCGTAGTGGGCGCTGAAGGCGGAGGCCACGTGGAGGTGAGGGAAGTGCATGGGTTTATTCGAATCTTTATTCGAATATCTGTCAAGTGCTGCGGGACCCGGTGGAGCGCCTCCAGCCCGCCCCACCTGCCACTCAGCCAAGGGTCACCCCGAGCAGCTGCCACCGGTCCGAGACCTGGTTGCGCACGAGCCGGAAGGTGCAGGGCGCCGTCGTCCCGCCCTGCAGCGCCTGGACCTGCCACAGCTCCCGGTCCACCATGCTCGTGCGGGACTCCCGTGGCACGCGGTCCTCGGATTCCCACCAGTTCCGGCGTTCGTACCACCGCACGGGCGGCTCCACCACGCGGTGCACGCGCCCCCGGTGGACCACCTCCCGGGGCACGCCGGCACCGTCGCAGCGCACGACAACCTCGGCCGCTCCGCCCTCGAGGGTGAGATCACGCCCCCGCCGGGTGGACGCCGCCCTGACACCCGCGCCGATCACCGGCACCGACTCCCACGGGTCCTCCCAAGACCCGATCTCCGCACTCTCCAGAACCGTCATGACGTTCCACCCTCCCCGGGTATTCGAAACTTTATTCGACTCCTGAGACGGTGCCAAGGCTGTCCGACACGCATAAGCGACCCGGCACACTCCACCCCACCGCACCCTCTACCCGGAATACCCCGCCCGCCCGCGAAGTTCTCCCGGCAGCCGGCACCACCCCTGGTGGCCGGAGCACGGGAGAAGGAGCAGGAAATGACACGCATCGCAGTCCTGGGTGGCACGGGATACGCCGGGAGCAGCATCGCGGCGGCGGGTGCCCGGCGCGGGCACCGGGTGACCGTCTGGAGCAGGAACGCCCCCGAGCACCCGGTGGCGGGCGTCGAGTACCGCACGGGCGACGTCGCCGACCCCGCCGTGGTGGCCGCGGCCCTGGAGGACACGGACGTGGTGCTCACGGCTCTGTCCCCGCGTGGCACGCTCGCGGGAGAGGGCGTGATGCGCGCCGTCGAGAAGGGCATCGCGGAGCAGGCCATGGCCCGCGGCATCCGCTTCGGAATGGTGGGCGGCGCGGGCTCCATGCGGGTCAGCGAGGGCGGCCCGAAGGTCTACGACGCCCCGGACTTCAACCCCGAGTGGCGCCGGGACTCGGTGGAGATCGAGGCCGTGATGGCCGATCTGGCAGCGACCCCCGAGTCCTTCGACTGGTTCGTGATCTCCCCCGCAGGCGAGTTCGGCGCGTGGAACCCCGGCGAGCGCACCGGTTCCTACCGCACGAGCAGCGAGGTGCTGCTCACCGACGAGTCGGGGCGTTCGGTGATCTCCGGGGCGGACTTCGGGGAGGCGTTCCTCGACGAGGTGGAGCGCCCCGCCCACCACCGCGAGCGCTTCGGGGTGGCCTACTGAGCGGTCGACGACGGCGCGCGGCCCGCAGCCGGCGCGGGCGGCGGGGTGGGGCGTGGGTGGCGGGTGGCGCGCTGCTGGGCCGCGTGGCAAGGCGCCCCAGCTTCTTCAGCACCCGCGCGCACACCGTTCCCGCCTCCCCTGCGTCCTCGGCTCCCCCGGACCCCAGCAGTGCCTCAGTACCCCAGACCCCACTGCCCCAGACCCACGCACCCTTGCTGCGCCCACGGTGCCCCCAATCCGTGTCGCGCGGCGTCATGCGCGGCGGGCCCCGGGTTGTCCTCCCCGCGGCGTGTGTGGTTGTGTGACCGAACAGGAATCACGAGTTCCGGCCCAACAGCCCTGGCTGGCCGGACGGCAACCCTCTGACGCTGTCGTGGGGTGCCCCAGGTGATGATTCGGCCCGTGACCACACCGGTGCGGGCAAGGACGGCGTCCGGTTCCCCTGCGCTTCGTGACGCCTCGGTCTGAAGGACTGTTCATGGGCAACGCCGCACCCGGCCGCACCGACGAGACTCTTCTCTCCCGCCCCGCGGGCCCCGTTCCATCGAGTGGCGGGCACGACGACGCCGCACGCACCGCCGCTGCCGGGGCGCAGCTCCCTGGCACACCTCTCTCCTCTAACCCCAGCGCCCCTCCCGGCACCACCCCCGGCGTGTCTCCCGCTGCTGCTCCCGCCACCCTGCGGGCCGCGGGTGCGGCGGTGCGCTCGAAGAAGCGGGTGCTGGCGGCGTCGTTCGTGGGCACGACCATCGAGTGGTACGACTTCTACCTCTACGGGGCGGCGGCCGCCCTGGTGTTCAACCACTACTTCTTCCCGCAGGGTTCGGGCGTGGGGACGGTGATCGCCTCGTTCGCGACCTTCGCGATCGCGTTCTTCTTCCGTCCGCTGGGCGGGATCGTCGCGGGCCACCTGGGGGACCGGATCGGACGCAAGGCGCTGCTCGTGGCCTCCCTGCTGGCGGATGGGGCTGGCGACCACGGCGATCGGCCTGCTGCCCGGTTTCGATCGGATCGGCTGGGCCGCGGTGGTGCTGCTGGTGGCCTGCCGCATCCTGCAGGGGCTCTCCGCGGGGATGGAGTGGGGTGGTTCGGCCGTGCTGTCGGTGGAGCACGCCCCCTCCGGGCTGCGGGGGCTGTTCGGCTCGTTCACGCAGGTCGGCTCGGCGGCGGGGATGCTGCTGTCCACCGCGTTCTTCGCCGTGGTGCAGGCCGCGACCACCCCGGAGCAGTTCCAGGCGTGGGGCTGGCGGGTGCCGTTCCTGTTCTCGGCGGTGCTCGTGGTGATCGGGCTGGTCATCCGCGCCGGTGTCACGGACGCCGAGGAGTTCCGCGAGGTCAGGGCGGAGGAGAAGCGCGCCGTCTCCCCCGTGCGCGAGGTGCTGCGCGAGTACCCCCGCGGGGTGATCGTGTGCATCGGCCAGCGCATGGTCCAGCCGGCGATCTTCTCGATCCTCACGGTCTACACCCTCACCTACGTGACCCAGCACCGCGGTCAGAGCCAGTGGGTCATGGTCTCCATCCTGATCGCGGCGGCGGTGGGCATCGTGGGCGGACCCCTGTGGGGGTGGCTCTCGGACCGTGTGGGCCGCCGCCGGATCTCCGGGATCGCGGCCGCGCTGGTCGGCGTGTTCGTGTGGCCCTACTTCCTCTTCCTCGACCACGGCCCGCTGGCCCTGCTGCCGTTCATGTACCTCGTGGGCCTGGCCGTGCTGCACGACAGCATCTACGGCCCCCAGGCCGCGCTGTTCGCCGAGCAGTTCCCCGTGCACCTGCGCTACTCGGGAGTCTCCCTGGGCTACCAGGTGGGCACGATCCTCTCGGGCGGACTGACCCCCATGATCGCCGCGTGGCTCGTGGCCCGCGGCGGCGGCACCCCGTGGCTGCTGTGCGGCTACCTCAGCGTCCTCGCCGTGGTCTCCGTGGTCACCGCCCGCATGGCGCGGGACTCCGTGGCCGATGGCGCCCGGGCCGTCCCCGCGGCCGTCGCCGCCCCGGTCCCCGCCTGAGCACCCCGGCCGACGACGTCGTCCGGCGCCGGCCGACCTCCCCTACCACCACCCCTCCCCGTGAAAGGACCTCCATGCCCCGCCCGCTGCTGTTCAACGCGTTCGAGATGCCCGTGCCCGTCCACCAGTCCCCCGGGCTGTGGCGCCACCCCGAGGACGAGTCCCGCAACTACGCCTCGCCGGCCCACTGGGAGCGTGAGGCGAGGACGATCGAGGCCGCGGGCTTCCACGGCATCTTCCTCGCGGACGTCCTCGGGCTCTACGACGTCTACGGGGCCAGCCCGGACGCCGCCCTGCGCGGCGGGGTGCAGGTCCCCCAGCTGGATCCCCTGCTGCTCGCGCCCCTGCTCGCGCGGGCCACGGAGCACCTGGCTGTGGGGGTGACCGCCTCGGTGACCTACGCGGCGCCGTACGACCTCGCCCGTCGCTTCGCCACCCTGGACGCCCTCACGGACGGGCGCATCGCGTGGAACGTGGTGACCTCCTACCAGGAGTCCGCCGCGCTCAACCTCGGGCTGGGCACGCAGCTGCCCCACGACGAGCGCTACGACCGCGCGGACGAGTACATGGACGTGGTCTACGCCCTGTGGGAGGGCTCCTACGAGGAGGACGCGTACACCGCGGACCGGGACAGCGGCGTCGTCGTGGATCCCGCAAAGGTGCGCGGCGCGGGCCACCACGGCACGTACTTCGACGTCACCGCCCCCTCCCTGACCGCTCCCACCCGCCAGCGCACCCCGTACCTCTTCCAGGCCGGGGCCTCCCCGCGCGGGCTCGCGTTCGCCGCGAAACACGCCGAGGCCGTCTTCTTCTCCGGGCCCACGCCCGAGCACGTCGCCCGGTGGACTGGCAGGCTCCGAGAGGAGGCCGAGACCGCCGGGCGCGATCCCCGCTCCGTCAAGGCGTTCACGAACGTCGCCGTCGTGGTGGCCGAGACGGGTGACGCGGCCCGCGAGCGCCTGGCCGAGTACACCCGGTACGTGGACGTGCCCGCGGCCCTGGCCCTGTTCGGCGGGTGGACCGGGGTGGACCTCTCCGACGCGGACCCCGACGCCCCGCTGGAGCACGTGGAGACAGACGCCAACCGTTCGGCGCTCGCGTCCTTCACCACCATGGACCCGGACGCCGCGTGGACCCCGCGGCGCGTGGCGGAGTTCGTGGCGATCGGGGGCCGAGGTCCCGTGATCACGGGCTCCCCGGAGGAGGTCGCGGACGAGGTCGAGCGCTGGGCGCGGGTCGCGGACGTGGACGGCTTCAACGTCAACGCGTGCGTGCGCCCCGCGGACTTCGAGCGCTTCGGGCGCTTCGTGGCGCCGGTGCTGCGCGAGCGCGGGCTGCTCGAGCCCGCCCGCGGCACGTCCGACGACGACGCCGTGTCCTCCGTCCGCTCCGCCCGCGAGGTCTTCGGCGGGGCCGGGCCCCGGCTGCCGCGGGACCACCCGGGGGCGGCCCACCGCCGCTGAAGGGGCCCGGCGTCAGCCTGAAGCCGCCGTACGGTGGCCTGCTCGGACGGCGCCCCGGTTCGGAGTCCCGCCCCTCGGACGCTCACTCCGCCCGGCGCCGTCGTTCCCCGTCCCGTGCGGACGTCACGAGGCCCCCGGAGGCTCGGCCATCCAGAGGCACCGAGACCCGGAGCAGCGGCGGCCCGCAGTCGCACCCACCGCCCCGGACGCGCCCGACCCCGCCCGGCGCCCGTGGGAACGGGGCCGGGCGGGGTCGCCTGTCTGCGGGGAACGGGAGGGCGCACCGGGTGCGGTACGCCGCTCTTCCCGAGTGCTCAGGGCTGCGCGGGCAGCACGTACCGGCCGGTCCTGTCGGTGGCCAGGGCGAGGGAGGAGATGTACTGGACCTCGCCGTCGGGCCCCGGCTCGTTGGAGCGCAGCATGTCCGGGCGCTCGAAGTCCAGGCCGGTGACGTGGCACGTGAGCAGCTCGTCGGAGGGGTTGCCGTCCGCGTCCGTGTAGGGCAGCTCGATCCCGTCGTCCGTGCGGCGCAGGTAGTAGCGCCCGCGGGTGGCGATCGCCGTCACCGGGGTGGCCACGAGGGCGATCAGCACCGCGAAGATCGGGGAGAAAGGGGCGATCCCGGGTCCGAAGGCCCCGAAGAACATCGCGATCGAGATCCCGGCGGACAGCCCCAGGGAGACCAGGCCCACGGGGTTCCAGTTGTGCAGCATGCCCCGGCGGAATTCGGGGACCTTGGGCGAGAGGCCCAGCACGTGCTTGTTGACCACGATGTCCGTGGCCACCGTGACGATCCACGCCATGGCGCAGTTCGCGTAGAAGCTGAGCACCGTGTTGAGGAAGTCGAACATGTTCAGCTCCATCAGCGTCAGCGCGATCGCCAGGTTCACGCCCACGAACACCAGGCGCCCGGGGTAGGTGCGGGTCACGCGGGTGAACGAGTTGGTCCACGCCAGGGACCCGGAGTAGGCGTTGGTCACGTTGATTTTGATCTGGGAGATCACCACGAGCACCACCGCCAGCACCATGGCCAGCCACCCCGGCATCATGTGCTGGTAGACGCCCAGGAACTGGTGGACGGGCTCGTTGGCCGTGGCCGACGCCGCGGGGTCCAGGCGCGCGATCAGGTACACCGTGATGAACAGCCCGGTGATCTGCTTGGCGGCTCCGAAGACCACCCATCCCGGCCCGGCCAGGATCACCGCACGCCACCAGGCCACGCGGTTTTCCGCCGTCTTGGGCGGCATGAAGCGCAGGTAGTCGATCTGCTCCGCGATCTGCGCGATCAGCGAGAGGCACACGCCCGCGGCGAGCATCACGGCGGCGAAGCTGGGGCCCTGCCCGTTCTCACCGCGGTAGTCCAGGAACTCCCCCACTGAGGAGGGGTCCGAGACCACCAGGTAGCCCACCGGGATCACCATCAGCACGAGCCACAGCGGGGTGGTCCACACCTGCACCCGGGCCAGGGACTTCATCCCGTAGATCACCAGCGGGATCACGATGATCGTGGCGATCGCGTAGCCGACGGGCTTGGGTATCCCCAGGCCCAGTTCGAGCCCCTGCGCCATGATCGAGCCCTCGAGCGCGAAGAGGATGAACGTGAACGTGGCGAAGATGACGTTGGTGATGATCGAGCCGTAGTACCCGAAGCCGGAGCCGCGGGTGATCAGGTCCAGGTCCAGGTTGTAGCGGGCCGCGTAGTACGCCAGCGGCAGACCCGTCACGAAGATGATCACGGCCGCCACCAGGATCCCCAGCAGGGCGTTCGTGGTGCCGTGGGCCATGCCGATGTTCGCGCCGATCGAGAAGTCGGCGAGGTACGCGATGCCACCCAGCGCGCTCGTGGCCACCACGCCCGGGCCCCACTGCCGGTAGGAGCGCGGGGCGAAGCGCAGGGTGTAGTCCTCCAGGCTCTCCTTCGCGGCCGAGCGGGCCCCACCCGCCGCGACGCCGGCCGCTGCGGCCTCGGCACCCGCACCCGGACTGCTGCCCGTACTGGTGCCGGGTGGTTCCGAGGGGGAGAGTTCACTGCGGGATTCCACGTCCAGGGACATGCCGCCGTCCTTTCGTCGCTCACGGGAACGGACCCCGGAGCGGGATCCCCACCGGGCGGTGCACGCCCGGGGATCCGCGGCGTCCGCGGATGCCTCGATCCTGGCGGGGTCATGTTTCCGGCATGTTGACGGCGTGCGTGCGGCGTGTGACGCACGAGGCCCCCGTGTAACGATCTGTCGACGGCGCACCGCTTGCGGACGGGTGATCTGGCCGACGGGGGCACGTCCTGGTGCAGGCACGCGTCACGGCGTCGGGGCACGACGGCGCGGGGCCGCGGCGTCGCGAACGACCCGGGCGGCGTCGTCCCCTGGGGCGGCACGGCCGCAGCTGCCGGTGGCACCGCGGTGCCCCGCGCGAAGGGAACGTGCGGCGGCGTCGTCGGCGAAGGTGGCGCTCAGGCCTCGAAGAGCGGGCGCCCGAGGTAGTCCGCCGGGTCCTGCGAGACCCCCGGAGGCACGACGAAGAGCCCGGAGCCGGTGTGGCGCAGGTACTCGCTGAGCGCGTCCTGGCGGGCGAGCTTCTTCTGGATGGGCACGAAACCCGTGGCGGGGTCCTTGACCATGGCGATGAAGAACAGCCCCACGTCCATGTTGCCCACGGTGTCCGTGCCGTCCGCGTAGTTGTAGCCGCGGCGCAGCATCTGCACGCCGCCGTTGGTGTCCGGGTGGGCCAGGCGCACGTGGGAGTCCTCGGGCACGATCGGCTGGTTGCCGGAGCCCATCATCCCCAGGTCCACGGGCGTGAACTCCTCGCCGCCGGACAGCGGCGCCCCGCTGCCCTTGGTGCGCCCGATGATCTTCTCCTGCCCGGTGAGCGACTCGCGGTCCCACGTCTCCAGGATCATCCTGATCCGGCGGGCCACCAGGTAGGTGCCGCCGCGCAGCCAGGAGTCGTCCGTGACCCACACGTGGTCCTCGATCGCCGAGGCGTCCTCCGCCTTGAGGTTGGCGGTGCCGTCCTTGAAGCCGAAGAGGTTCCGGGGCGTGGCCTGCTCCGTGGAGGTCGAGGAGGTGCGGCCGAAGCCCAGTTGCATCCACCGGGTGGAGACCACCCCGAAGCCCATGCGGATCAGGTTGTGCACCGCGTGGACGGCCACCTGCGGGTCGTCCGCGCACGCCTGAATGCACAGGTCCCCGCCGGTGCGCGCGTCCTCGAGCTGGTCCCCCGGGAAGTGGGGCAGCTCGATCAGGCCCTCCGGCATCCTGGACTTCAGGCCGAAACGGTCCTTGCCCGAGGAGTCCTGGAACAGGGAGCGCCCGAAGCCCACCGTGACCGTGAGGTGGGCGGCGGAGAGGTCGTGGGCCTCCCCCGTGTCCTGGGGCGGGGCGTACTCGGAGCCGCCGTCGAATCCCGTCTCGGTGACGTCCAGGCCCTGGGTGATCCGCCGGCACGCCGCCGTCCAGTCCTTGAGCAGCTCGATCAGCTCGTCACGGTCCTTGGTGAGCACGTTCAGGGACGCGAAGCACAGCCGGTCCTGCGCGGGCGTGACGATCCCGGCCTGGTGCTCGCCGTGGAAGTCCACGACGTCGTCCGGGGCCTGGTCCCCCAGCGTGTCCTGCAGCGCGGCAACCGCGGGAGGCCCCGCCACCCCCAGGCCCGCGCCCACGGCGAGCGCCCCGGCGCCCGTGCCGAGCAGGGCGCGCCGGGAGAACCCGCGGCGGGTGGTGGTGGGGTGCTCGTCCCGCGGTGCCTCGCTCATGCTGGTTACTCCACGACCTTGTCGGTCACGGTGGACAGGGGCTCGGACAGGGCGTTGACGGCGTCGGAGAGCTCCTTGACGTCGTCCTTGCTCAGCTTGTCGTAGGTCACGAAGCCGTCGCCCTCCTTGTGCTGGTCGAGCAGCTTCTGGAGGTCCTCGAAGCGGGTCTTGAGGGTGGAGTCCAGCTCCGCGTCGCGCTTCTTGAGCAGCGGGGAGAGGTCCTCGTACGCGATCCGGGCGCCGTCCACGTTGGCCTGGAAGTCCCACAGGTCCGTGTGGGACCAGGTTTCCTCCTCGCCGGTGACCTTGCCGGTGGCGACCTCGTCGAGCAGCTCCTTGGCGCCGTTGGAGAGCTGGTCCGCGGTGAAGGTGATGTCGCGGGTGCGGTCGTAGAGGGTCTGGGTGTCCGTGACGAGCTGGTCGGCCAGGGTGTCTCGGTCCTTCTGCGCGAGGGCCGTGTACCCGGTGGCCGGCGGCCACAGGTCCTTCTCGATGCGGTGCCAGCCGGTCCACTTCTGGCCCTCCTCGAGGTCCGCCTCGCGCAGGTCCAGCTTGGGGTCCAGGTCCCCGAAGGACTCGGCCACGGGCTCGATGCGCTCCCAGTGCATGCGCACGGGGGCGTAGAGCTCGCGGGCCTTGTCGTCGTCGCCGTTCTTGTACGCCTCGGCAAACTCCTTGGTGCCGGAGAGCAGCTGCTCGGTCTGGTCCTTGACGTAGGACGCGTACTGGCTGGTGGCCTGGTCCTTGAGCTGGCTGTCCTGGGCGTCCGCCTGGTCCCCGGCCTCGCCCTTGGTCACGGTGAAGTCCCCGCGGATGCCGTCGCCGACCATCCCGGGCTTGCACGCCGTGAAGTACTTGCCCTCCGGCGCGGAGACGGTGAGGGTGCGGTTCAGGCCGGGGGCGATGTTCTCCACCTCGCCCACGATGCGCAGCCCGTCCTCCCCGAGCAGGTAGAACTCGGTGACCTTCGAGCCGTCGTTCTTGACGTCGAAGCGCAGGGTGCCCGACGGCGCCTCCGTGGCGGAGACCTCGCACGTGTCGTCGGTGCTCGTCACGGAGATCGTGCCGTCCTCCTTGCCCCCGGACTGGTCGTTGGGCTGGCACGCGGAGAGAGTGAAGAGCAGCCCGGTGGCGGTCACCAGGGCGGGAAGGGTCATTGCGGTGCGGGGCATGGTGGTCCTCGGTCTCGGCCGTCGACGGCGACGGCGGTGGGATGGGTCGGTGAGTTCTGGCTGCGGGGCGTGTGGCCGTGGTTCAGCCCACGGTTCAGGCCGTGGTGGTCGTGGTGGCGTCCGGACCGGGGGCCTGGGCCGCGCCGGCGGGGACGGTGGTGCTGCCCGACGTCGTGCCCACGGCGGGCGCGGCAGCCACGGCCGTGGAGGACGTGGCGGCGGCGTCGGACGTGGCGCGCGACGTCGTGCCCGCCGCGGCGGGCCGGGCGCGTCCCGAGCGGGAGCGGCGGATGAACAGCGGCATGACGATCAGCACGTACAGCCACCAGGCCGCGAACTCGAGCCACGTGGTGGCCGGGGAGAAGTTGAATACGCCCTTCAGCAGCACGCCGTACCAGCTGGTGGGAGGAATCGTGGCGGAGAGGTCGAAGGCCAGGGAGTTGAGCCCAGGCAGGATCCCGGCCTCCTGCAGGTCGTGGAAACCGTAGGCGAGCACCCCTGCCGCGACGATCACCAGGAACCCGCCGGTCCAGCGGAAGAAGGTGGACAGGTTCAGCCGCAGCAGCCCGCGGGTGATGGCCCACGCGATGAGCACGGCCACGAGGATCCCCAGCACCGCGGCGAGCGCGGGGGCGAGCATCCCGCCGGAGCTTCCGGTGGCCCGGGTGGCGGCCCACAGGAACAGGGCGGTCTCGAGCCCCTCGCGGCCCACGGTCAGTGCACCCAGGACCACGATGCCCACGGTGGAGCCCTGCACGGCCAGTGCGGCGCGGGACTCGAGCTCGTGCTTGAGGTTGCGGGACGCGGCGGCCATCCAGAAGATCATCCACGTCACGAAGCCCACCGCGATGATGGACAGCGAGCCGCCGATGGCCTCCTGGGCCTCGAAGGTCAGGGTGGAGGGGCCGAACGTGAGCAGCGCGCCGAACCCCAGGGCCACGAGGATCGCCGCAACGACCCCCGTCCACAGGGGCTTCAGGGCCGAGTGCTGCCCCACCCGCTTGAGGTATCCGATGAGGATCGCGACGATCAGCGCCGCTTCGAGGCCCTCACGCAGGCCGATCAGAAATGTCTGGAACATGTCCCCGTCTTCCACCCATGAGGTTAGGCACACCTAAGAATCTCGGCTCAAAGTACCACGGGAACGCCGCCGTTCCGGGGCTCGCGGGGGTTTGTGCGGGGACGTGTCAGCCGTGTCGCAACGGGGCGGCCACGGGGGCGAGGACGGCCCCCGTGAGCCGGGTCAGGTCCTGCGGGGCGAGCCCCACGTCCAGGCCCCGGCGACCGCCCGAGACGTAGACCCGTTCCAGGTCTGCCGCGCTCTCGTCCACCACCGTGGGCAGCGTGGTGCGCTGGCCCAGCGGGCTCACCCCGCCCAGCACGTACCCGGTCAGGCGCTGCACGTCCGCCGGCTGCGCGAGCTTTGCCTTCTTGGCGCCCAGTGCGGCGGCCGCGGCCTTGAGGTCCGCGCGCATCTCCACCGGCACCACGCACACCCCGAAACCGTCGTGGTCGAGCTCCACCACGAGGGTCTTGAACACGCTGCGGGCCTCCACCCCCAGCTCCTGGGCGGCCTCCAACCCGTAGGACTCCGCGCGCGGGTCGTGCTCGTAAGCGCGCTCCTCGAAGTCCACCCCCGCGGCCGTGAGCTGCTGGGTGGCCGGGGTGGCCGATGCGCCGTGCTTCTTCTTCGACATCTCGCTCTCCTCTCGTGCGCCATCCGGGCGGTGTCCGGCCCGCTCTGGGGCGGCACCCGGTGCGCTTGGGTACTGTGGTGAGCAGCCCGCGCGGCGAGAGACCCGGTTGCGGACCTCCCCACGACCTGCGGGGTCACGGTCCACGAGCCTACGACCCTCCCGCCGCACGGACGAGTGCTCCCCCGGCACCGCCCCCGTCTCCTCCCCGTCCCGTGCGCACCGCACGCCCCACGGCAGGCCCGCGACGATCCCCCGATCACCGCGCACCACCGCCCCGGGCCCCTGGCGCACCCGGCGGCCGGCTGCGCGGGGACGCCCCCACCAGGACCCAGGAGGTTCGGGACGTTGGCCACCACCCCCGCCCCCGGCACCACCCCGCTGACCGAGCCGCACCCGGCGGCCCTCGAGCGCTTTCCCGCCGCCGACGCCGTCCCCCGGCGCCGGCTGCTCCTCTTCCCCCATGCCGGCGGCGGCGGACTCAGCGGCAGGGCCCTGCTGCACCCCGGCACCGAGGTGCTCGTCCACCGCCGTCCCGGGCGCGAGTCCCGCATGGGCGATCCCACCCCCGTGAGCGTGCGCGGCGCCGTCGACGAGGCGCTGGCCGTCCTGCTCCCCGTGCTGGACGCCGATGACGTTCCCACCGCGGTCCTCGGCCACTCCTTCGGCGCGCTGCTGGCCGCGGAGTTCACGGCTGCCCTGGACCGGCTGCGCCCGGGGCGCCTCGAGCGCGTGGTGCTCTCGGCCAAGGCCACCCCGCCGGCCCCCGACCCGCAGCTCGCGGCGATCATGGAGGACGACGGCGCGCTCGCCGCCTGGCTGCTCGCTCTCGGCGGCACCCCCGAGGAGCTGCTCACCGATCCCGGGCTGCGCGAGATGGTCCTCGCCCCGCTGCGCGCGGACCTGCGCGCCTCCCTCTCCTATGACGGCGAGCCCCCGCACCTGGCGAGTCCAGTGCTGCTCGTGCACGCCCGCGAGGACGGCGGCGCGACCGCCGAGGCCATGGCCGGGTGGGCGCGGTGCACGAGCGGGCCGGTGCGCACCCTGGAGGTCCCCGGCGGACACCACGGCCTGTACGAGCACCCGGACCTGCTCCACGCGGCCCTGGACGAGGCCACGGACGGCCCCCGGTGAGCGCGCGGACCGCCACCGTGGCCCAGCCCGTGTGGGCGCAGCTGCGCCGCCGGGTCCCCGGAGCACCCGCCGACCTGACCCTGCACGTGCTGCCCCTGGCCGAGGTCGCGGCGTGGGCCGAGTCCGCGACGGACTGCCTCTCCGCGGAGGAGCTCGCCCGCGCCCGCGGCATCCAGGAGACCTCCGCGCGTGAGCTGTTCGTGGTCTCTCGCGTGGCCCTGCGCCACGTGCTCGGCCACCGCCTGGGCTGCGCCCCCGGGGACGTCCCCGTGACGCACGACCCGCGCACCGGCGCCCCCCACGAGGTGCACGGCCGTGCCGGTGCCGTGGCCGGGCGGCGCGGAGACGCCGGCCCCGAGCTCGGCTGGTCCCCCGCCCTCGGGCAGATCCGCCCCGTCCACTTCTCGATCTCCCGCACGGCGGGTCTCGTGGCGGTGGTCACGGCGCAGCGCGAGGTGGGCGTGGACGTCGAGCGGCTGCAGAGCGAGGTGGAGACGGACGTGCTCCTGGACATCCTGCACCCCGCGGACCGCGCCCGGCTCGCGGGACTGCGCGGGCGGCGTCGTCGCGTGGCGGTGACGCGCGCGTGGGTGCGCGTGGAGGCGCTCGTGAAGGGGTGGCGGACCGGCCTGGCCCGGGACCCGGCGAGCATCAACGTGGGGACCCGCTCCCGCGCCACCTACGGCCCGGACTGGACCGTGGGCGACGTCCGCACCACCGCGCGCGAGAACGCCCGGTTGGCCGTGGCATGGCGAACGGACCCCGCCCCGCAGGGCTGAGGTCCGTTCGTCGGGTGCGGTGCGCGCTACCGGGTGCTCACCGGGCGCTCGTCTCCGCACGACGTCGCGGCGGTGCCTTCTCGACCGGCACGACCGCGGCGGCCGCGCCCTTCGAGACCTTCGTGACCAGCCGCTCCAGCGGGCCGTTGCCCAGCGCCTTCTGCCAGGCCACCGCGAACAGCGCCGCGACCGCGATCTGCACGAAGTACCAGAACCACGGCGTGCCGTCCGTCCACACGAAGGCCAGGAACACCAGGTGGCTCACGTACAGGGTCAGCGTCATGGAGCCCATGGCGCCGAGCCAGGTCAGCCACTTGCCGATCACGCGGCTGAGCAGCAGGAAGACGCCCAGCGCGATCATGGCCATGCCCGCGCTCTTGAGCAGGGCGAACGGGGTGTTGGTGTGCGGCCCGGAGAGCAGCAGCCACAGGTTGGTGGTGTTCGGCATCTGAGGGTCCGGGCCGAAGGCCTGGATGTTCCACACGTCCTCCCACGTCATCCACGGAGTTGCCTGGAGCAGGGCGTCCTCGAGGTCGAAGCGCCACAGCATCAGCAGGGACACGCCCCAGCCGATCGCGGCCACCACGGCACCCACGATCACGAGCAGCACCTGCACCCGGTCCCGGGACAGGGGCAGCCGGCCCAGGGCCATGCCCAGGCAGATGAACGTCATCCACGGCAGCGCCGGGTAGGTGCCGGTGAGGAACAGCTCCGCGAGCACGGCCCCCGGGTCCGTGAACAGCTCCGCGTAGCTCGGGTTGCCGTAGACGTGCGCGGGCAGCACGGACAGGGACCACTGCATCACGAACGGCATGACCACCGCGAAGAACACCGAGGAGGCCAGCAGCCACCGCACGGTCATCAGCGTGAACGGGATGGCCACCAGGAACATCAGACCGTAGTAGATCAGGATGTTGTACACCGGCAGGTCCAGCAGGTTCACGGTCATGCCGATGAGGAAGAGCACGATCGCCCGGACGAAGATCGACACCCGGGCCCGGTGGCCCTCCCTGCCCTTGCGGGGGTGGCGGCCGCCGGTCATGAACGCGAGGCTCACACCGGCCAGGGTGGCGAACAGTGCGGCGGAGTGGCCCGCGAACAGGCTCCACTCCAGGGTGGGTTCCTCGTCCACGCCCTGGGTCGCGGGCAGCACGTGCACCGCGATCATGCCGATCAGGGCGAAGCCGCGGGCCACGTCCACGCCCATGATGCGGCGCTTGGTGCGCCGACCGTCCGCGCTGGCCACGTTGCGGGTGACCGCCCCCTGACGGGGCGCGGAGGTGGAGCGCGGCGGGGCGGTGACCACCGGGGTGGCCTGGGTCCACAGTCCGCTCTCGGCGGCCATGCGGCCCTCGTCCCCGCGGTCCCCCAGCCACACCTCGCGCGGTGGGCGGCGCCCCGGCTGCGGGCGCTGCCCGAGCGGGAGGTCGCCTTCCACGACGTCGTCGTTCACACTCTGCTGGGTCATTCGGTGGCTCCCTTGTGCTGGGCGGCGGACTCCCCGAGGGGCATGGTGGCCGTGTGGGCCGAGGGCACCGCGGTGGAACCCGCGGTACGGGGCGACGACGCCGCGGCGGGCACGCCGCCCGTCGTCGCACCGGGTGCCGTGGCACCGGGCGTGACGGTGCCGGCGGTGGGCAGTGCCGGGGTGGGCACCACCAGTGCACTGACCACCTGGTCGCCGGCCTCGAGGTGACGGATGGGGTTGCCGCCCCAGTTGCCGTCCGAGGGCACGGTCTCCTGGCGCATCACCAGCGAGCCCGGGGCCACGGTGGTGCGCTCCTCGATCGTGGCGCCCGGCAGCACGAAGCTGTTGGGCCCCAGGGTGGAGCCGCGGCGCATGGTCACCGGCTCCATCCGCATGATGCGGTCGTGGAACAGGTGGGTCTGCAGCACGGTGCCGCGGTTCACGGACACGTTGTCCTCCAGGTGCACGAGGTCGAACTCGGGCAGCCACCAGGTCTCGCACCACACGCTGCGCCCGATCTGCGAGCCCATCAGTCGCGCCCACACGTTGAACATGGGCGAGCCCACGCTCAGCCGGATCATGGAGGGCACGGCCAGGGACTCCGCGAAGACGTCCGTGAGCTCGTTGCGCCACACGAAGGAGCTGAACAGGGGGCGCTCCGAGGCCCGGAAGCGGCCCATCAGCGCCCACTTGACCAGCACCGGCACCAGGCACGCGACGGTGCTCGCCACGGTCAGCACCACGCCGGACCACGCGAACGCGGCCACGACGCCGCTGGCGCCCATGCCGTGGGACATGTAGATCTCCGTGAGCACGTACACGATGATCAGGTCCAGCCAGGCCGAGACCATGGCGGGCAGGAAGCGGAAGAACTCCACGAACGCGCGGGCCGCCTTGAGCCGACGCTGCGGCTGGAAGGTGGACTCCGAGTCCGCCTCGGTCTTCGCACGGGCGATCGGCTCCGCGGTGCGGCCCAGCCAGGAGGACCCGGCGGGGGCGTGGTAGGGCGCGGAGCTGAGCACGGCCACCAGGGCGTCCGCCGGGAGGTCCCGGTCCGGTCCCACGATGCCCGAGTTGCCCACGAAGGTGCGCTCACCGATCACCGAGGTGCCCACGTGCAGCCAGCCGAAGCCGGCGCGGTGCGAGGTGACCAGCGCGTGGTCCGCGAGGAACGAGCCGTCCTTGAGCGTGGTCAGGTGCGGGATGGTCTCCGCGGTGGAGATCTCCACGTTGCGCCCCACCTTGGCGCCGAGCAGGCGCATGAACCACGGGGTGATGCACGAGGCGTAGATGGGGTAGGTGGAGATCAGGGTGCGCTGCATGAGCGTCTCGGTGAGCCACATGGCCCACCCCACCTTGCTGTCCTGCGGGAAGTAGCCCGGGACGATGGTCCCGGCCAGCAGGCGCACCACCGCCACGACGAGCAGCAGCCACACCACGGCGGTGACGACCGTGAACACCGGGACCCACACGGCCACGATGGGGAACACGATCTCGTACTCCTGGATGTGGATGACCCGGGTGAGCACGATCAGCGCGCCGGGGATCAGCGCGAGCAGCGGCAGCACGCCCACGAGGACCGCGCCGAGGCTGTACATGAGGTAGGACAGACCCTTGCCCCACGTCTTCAGCCCGCCCGTGGACTCCGGGGAGCCCTCGGGCCAGGTCAGCCCAGCGGTCCCGCGGTGGCGCAGCGGGGACCCTCCCCACAGCTCGCCGTCCGGGATGCTGTGGGTGACGTGCGAGCCAGGCAGCACCTCGGCGCCGTCGCCCACGCGCGTTCCCGGGTCCAGCAGGGTGCGGGTTCCCACGCGGGCGTTGTCGCCGACCTCGATGGCTCCCACGTGGAAGACGTCCCCGTCCAGCCAGTAGCCGGAGAGGTCCGACTCGAACTCCACGGTGGAGTTCGCGCCCACGCTCACCAGCCCGGTGACGGGAGGCGTGTTGTACAGGTGGGCGCCCTTGCCGATCCGGTTGCCGAACAGCCGGTGCAGACCGCGCGCCATGGGCGTGCCGGTGAGGACGTCGTACTTGTTGTAGACCACCACGCGCTCGGCGGCCCACACGCGCACGTGGTTCCAGCTGCCGCGCGGGTAGTGCCCGGGCTTGAGGCCCGCGGTCAGAGCCCGCACCGTGGCCGCGCCGATGAGCACGCGTCCCGGCAGGGAGAACATCACGAGCCACCCGATGACCAGCGGCCACAGGGGCGGTTTGGGCACCCAGCCAGCGTCCGCGACCACGGCCAGGATCCACACCACGATGACCGAGCCGACCACGTAGCGGAAGCCGTTGAGCACGTTGAGCAGCAGCAGGAACGCGCCCTGCAGCCACCCGGCGGAGGCGGGAATGGGCTCGGGGTCCCGTTTGACGTCGTGGGACTCCCCCAGCGTGGCCAGGTAGCCGGCCATGGACTCGAGCGTGGGGTGCGAGTAGATCTTGGCGATCTCGGTGTCCGGGTGCGTCTTGCGCAGGGCCGAGACCAGGCGGGCGAGCGCCACCGAGCTGCCGCCCATGGCGAAGAAGTCGCTGTCCGCGGTGAAGGGCAGCGGACCGAGCTGGTCCGCCCACAGCTCCGCGAGCCAGGCGAGATCGCCCTGCAGCGGGGCGGAGCCGTCCTCGTTGGAGGCGGGCAGCGGCCAGGGCAGGGCCTTGCGGTCCACCTTGCCGGAGGTCTTCATGGGCAGCTCTTCCATGAGGCACAGGGCCGGGACCATCTGGCCCGGCAGCCGCTCCACGAGCCAGCGCCGCGCCTCGGAGAGGTCCACGGAGCCCTCGAACTCGGGGACGAGGTAGCCGGCGATGACGCTTCCGCCGCCCGGGGTGGAGTGCACGGCGCACGCGCCGAGCTTCACGCCGGGGACCTCGGTCATCTGGGTGTCGATCTCGCCCAGCTCGATGCGGCGGCCGGAGACCTTGACCTGGTCGTCCGCGCGCCCGGCGAAGACGATGCCCTCCTGCTCGGCGCGCACCACGTCACCGGAGCGGTAGGCGCGCTCCCAGCCAAGGGACTCGAGCGGGGCGTACTTCTCGGCGTCCTTGGCCGGGTCCAGGTAGCGGCCCAGGCCCACGCCGCCGATGATCAGCTCGCCGGTCTCGCCCCAGGCCACGGGCTGGCCCTCGGCGTCGACGACGGCGAGCTCCCACCCGGGCACGGCCAGGCCGATGCGGATGGGCGCCTCTCCGGTGAGCAGGGCACCGGTGGCGATGACGGTGGCCTCGGTGGGGCCGTAGGTGTTCCAGACCTCGCGGCCGGGGCGCACGAGGTGCTTGGTCAGCTCCAGCGGGCAGGCCTCGCCGCCGAAGATCAGCAGGCGCACCCGGTCCAGGGCCTCGCTGGGCCACAGGGACGCGAGCGTGGGCACGGTGGAGACCGCGGTGATCTGCTTGTCCACGATCCACTGGCCGAGGTCCGGGCCGGAGCGCACGATCTTGCGGGGTGCGGGCACCAGGGTGGCGCCGTGGCGCCACGCGAGCCACATCTCCTCGCACGAGGCGTCGAAGGCCACGGAGAGCCCGGCCATCACGCGGTCGCCGGGGCCCAGCGGGCGGCGCTGCAGGTACATCTGGGACTCGGCGTCCACGAGCGCGGCCGCGGAGCGGTGGCTGATGGCCACGCCCTTGGGCTTGCCGGTGGAGCCGGAGGTGAAGATGATCCAGGCGTCGTCGCGGGTGCGCGGGGTCTCGGTCTGCTCGCCCGGGGTGACCGACGGGTTGCGGGTCAGCTTGAGGCCCTGGCCGAAGACGGCGGCGACGCCGGCCTCCTCCCACACGGTGTTGGCGCGCTCGTCCGGGTCGTCCCAGTCCACGGGCACGTAGGCCGCGCCCGCGAAGAGGGTCGCGAGGATGGCCACGTAGAGGTCCACCCCTCCGGACGGGACGCGCACGCCCACGCGGTCCCCGCGGCCGATGCCGAGGTCCCACAGCCGCTGCACGTGGGTCTCGATGCGGTCCTCGAGCTCGCCGTAGGGCACGCTCTCGTTCTCGTCCTCGAGCGCGATCGCGTCCGGGTACTGCTCCACGGTGTCCAGGACGATGTCCACCAGGGTGCGCGGTGCGGGTGGTTCCTCCACCGGGTACACCGCTCGGTCCGGGCTCGTGCCCGCACCCGCGGCGACCGGATGGGCCCCGCTTCTCAGTTCTTGGCTGTCCACTGCGTGTACGCTCCCCCTCGCTAAGGACCGATTGGGCAGGAGGAGACGCACGTGTCTCTCGGACGAGACTCGTGAATACGGATGCTTCTTTGACGTCCCCCAGGTCCCCCGACCTCGACGACAGCGCGACATCCTGTGAACGCGCCACGGTTTCCAGCGTTGAATTGTCCCCCTGCTGGCCCAGACTACGGCTCCAGATTACGGGATGGCGCAGCGCGGGAGCAACGGACGTGGTGAACCACACAGCATGTCAGCCCCCGCTGGGGAATCCCGGGGCGGACGCCCCGCGCAGGGTGCGAGTTCCCCGTGCGGTCCCCGGCCTGCGGGGCGCGGCCACCACGGCTCCGCAGCAACGGCAGATCGCCGGGTCGTCACCCCGCCGCGGTCACCGGGCGACCGGCTCAGCTGCTCGTGGTGGGCTGCGCGTCCTGGGCGCCGAGCAGCTCGTCCAGGATCGCGGCGTCGGGCATGTCGAAGTGATCGTGGCCCGGCAGCAGCTCCAGCCGGGTCTGCTCGAAGCCCCGCTTCTCGTAGAAGCGCTGACCCCGGGTGGCGGCCTCGACGGCGTCGAAGTCCGAGTCGGGGTCCGTGCCGTCGTCGTCTGCGCCGGTGAACCACCACATCTTCAAGGCCTTCTTCTGCTGCTCGTCCGCCGCGCTCATCAGCGATCCGGGGGATCCGCCGCCGCCGACCATCGCGGCACCGCCGGTCACCAGGTCCCGGGCACCGCTGAGCACCCCGTAGCTGAGCATCTCGGCGCCGCCGGAGTAGCCGATCCAGCTCACGCGGTCCTCCTGCACGGGCAGGTCCGTGAGCAGCCGCTGCGTCACCAGAGCGCGCAGCCACCGCAGGTTGGGGCGCAGGTCCCGCCACCACGTGCAGTCTCCGGTGCAGTCGGGCGTCAGGGGAACCACCAGGAGGTCGTTGTGGGACGCCGCCACCGCGGCCAGGCACGTGGTGCGTCCCCCGGGCTCGGTGTACTCCGCTCCCCCGTCCCCGTGCAGGTCCACCACCAGACCCACGGGGCGGCTCGTGTCCACCCCGCCGTCCACCACGTGGTACCTGCTCGTGGTCCCGTGGGAGGTGAAGGACTGCTGCAGCGCGCCCAGCGCACCGGCCTGCGTCTGGTCCTCGTCCGTCTGCTGCGTGGGCAGGGTCACGGTGTGGGGGTGGGCCCGCGAGTCGTCGGCGGACAGCCCGTAGCGGGTGCAGTCGGTGGTGGGGACTTGCGCGGAGGTGAACGGGTTCACGGCGACGAGCACGGCGGCGGCGATCAGCACCAGCAGGAGAGCCAGTACCGCGACGATCCGCCACCGGGGTCGCTTCGTGCCCGTCCTCGAGGGACCGGTGGGCATGGCGAAGATCGTACCCCGCGTCACGGCCCCACCCGGAACGGTGCCACCTGCCACGACGCCGCGGGGACGGCCCTGGTGGACCCGCCCCGCGACGGCGCCCGGCGAGGTCTCCGGACGCGGCGTCGTCGTGCCCACGGCTGGTTCCCCACACCCCGGCGGGCCCCCCGACCCCGACCCCGGCGGCTCGCAGCCCACCGCAGGTCACAGCCTCGGCACAGCCGCGCCCTCATCCCGGCACAGGGCCCGTTCCTAGCGTGGAGAACGTCAACCACCGACCGCCACGAACGGGAGCCCCGCCATGAAGATCCTCTCCAAGACCGCCGCCTGGACCGCGACCCTCGCGCTGTCCTCCAGCCTCCTGCTCAGCGGCTGCTCGGCACCGGCCGACGCCGCGTCGTCGTCCACCGTGGCCACGGCGAGCACCACGAGCAGCGCGGCGAGCACGGAGGCGACCACCGAGGATGCGACCGCGAGCGGCTCCACCACCGCGAGCACGATCTCCGAGACGGCCGAGGCCGCGCAGGCCTTCCTGGACACACTCTCGGACGAGCAGAGGCAGCAGGTGGTCTACGACTACGACGACGAGACGAAGACGACCTCCTGGTCCAACTTCCCGGTCACGTTCGTGGACCGTGCGGGGGTGAACCTCACGGACCTCAGCGACGAGCAGCAGGCCGCTGCGCTGAAGGTGCTGGAGTCGCTGCTCAGCGACGAGGGCTACCAGACGGTGGAGGACATCATGGGCGGGGACGAGTACCTCGCGGAGAACTCCTCGTCCACGGAGGACTCGCTGGGCCAGTACTACATCGCGTTCTTCGGGGACCCCTCGGACACCAGCGCGTGGGAGGTGCAGTTCGGCGGCCACCACCTGGGCATCAACGCCACGCTGGACGGCTCCGCGGACGACATCACCTTTGCGCCCACGCACCTGGGCTCGCAGCCAGCCGCGTACGAGGACGAGGACGGCAACGAGGTGCAGCCGCTGTCCGGGATGTACGAGACGGCGTTCGCGTTCTACGACAGCCTCAGCGACGAGCAGAAGGCGGAGCTCTACCAGGGCGAGGAGCTCGCCGCCATGCAGTGCGCCCCCGGCAGCACGTGCGACTACCCCACGGGTACCGGCATCAAGGGCTCGGACCTGACGGACGAGCAGAAGGACCTGCTGCTGGACGTGATCTCGCAGTGGGTGGGCCTGGGCGACCAGGAGACCACCGACGCCGAGCTCGCGAAGATCGAGGCCTCCCTGGACGACACGTACGTCAACTGGTCCGGTGCCACGGAGTACGACATGACCCAGGGCGATGGCATCTACTTCCAGATCTCCGGCCCGGACGTCTACATCGAGTTCGCGGACCAGGCCGGTTCCGCGGGCGCGGACGTGGACGGCGTGACCACCTCCGGCTGGGGCCACATCCACACCATCTACCGCGACCCCCAGAACGACTACGCGAACAGCGTGGAGCAGCAGGAGGGCTCCGGCCCCGGTGCCGGTGGCATGGGCGACGGTGCCCCGGGCGGTGCCATGGGCGAGGCCCCGGACCAGGAGAGCTCCGAGGACAGCACGGCCGCCACGGCGGACGCGAGCGCCTAATTCCCCCGCCCGGCGCCGTCGTCTCTCCCCCGACGACGACGCCGCACGCCCGGTTTCTGCCGCGCCGCACCCGGTTGCCCGAGTCAGCCCCGCACCCCAGTCCCCCGGCTGGAGTGCGGGGTTCACCCCTCAGGATGCGGACGCGCGGGGTGTTTCGGATTCCGTCTCCCGGCCTCCTGAGACCTTTTCTCCCGTCGCCGACCCGCCCGTCATTCTTCAGGTCTCAGATGAAACTCGAATCTTCCGCCTGTCGCGATTCTCAGATTTCGCTGGAGACTTGCAGTTTTCCAGCCCCGTCCCCCGGCCCCCGCTCCCCACGCAGCGGGACCAGCCGGGGGACGGCCCACACCAGGGCCACCATCACCGGCAGCTCCACGAGCGTCTGCGTCACCACCGCGAGGGGCGCGAGCCCCGTCTCCCCCGGCAGTGCCAGGGCGAGGGGCAGCACCACGAGGGAGTTGCGGGTCACCCCGGTGAAGAGCACGGCCCGGCGCTCGCGGGCTGACCCCAGGGCGAGCCGTCCGACACCCCTGCCCACCGCCGTCATCACCAGTGCGAACACGGCGTAGAGGGGAACCAGCGGGGCGAGCTCCGACACCCTGGCACCCACACCGGCGATCTGCGAGGCCACCACCGTGGCGAGGACGAGCACCATGAGCGGCACCATGGCCGCGGCGACGAAACCCTCCCAGGCCCTCGGGAGGCGGGAGTGCGCCGTCGCCCACTGGGTTGCAACGGCGAGTCCGAGTGGCACGAGGATCAGGGTGAGCAACGCCTCCGCGAAGGGGCCCCAGGGAAGCGAGTGGGCGGCGTCGGGCCCCAGGAAGAGCCAGAGGAACCCGGGCAGCGCGGGGATCTGGAGCAGCATGGGCACCGGCGCGGCGGCGAGCAGCTTCTCGGCCGCACCCCCGGCGAGGCCCGTGAAGACGATGACGTAGTCCACGCACGGGGCCAGCAGGACCAGCAGCGCGCCCGTGAGCAGGGGTCCCTGGATGCCGAACAGGTGCACCAGTCCCAGCACGACCACCGGCACGAGCACGAAGTCCAGGACCAGCACGGTGGCGAGGAAGCGCCAGTCGCGCAGGGCCCGGCCGAGATGGCGCAGCGGGATCCCGAGGAACGTGGCGTAGAGCAGCAGGGCCAGGAGGGGTGTCACGGCGGGGCCGGCGACGGGGCCGACACCCGGCACGAACCACCCGGCCACCGCGCCCGCCGCGATGGCGAGCAGGTAGAGGAGCACCTGGTGGCGCTGCATCCAGTCGCTCATGCGGGACCCCTCCGTCCGTCAGCGGCCCGGGCCGTGGGCTCGACCCTGTCCCGGGGCGGCGTCGTCAGCCCTGCGCGCCGTCCTTCTCGGTCATGGCCGCGAGCACCCGGTCCGCGAGCGCCGCAATCTCGTCCGCCTGCGCGCTGATGGCGGCCTCCGCGTCCGTGAGGGTGCCGTTATCGCCGTAGGCGTCCCGGGCGAGGGAGAGCTTCACGCCCTCGGGGTCCAGCTGCAGGCCCACGAAGGAGAGCACCTGGACGAGCTGGTCGTAGGCCTTGCCGCCGCCGTGTCCGCCGTAGCTGATGATGGCGCCGGGCTTGCCCTTCCACTCGTTGTAGAGGTAGTCCACGGCGTTCTTCAGGCCCGCGGGATAGCCGCCGTTGTACTGGGGCGTGACCACGACGACCGCGTCCGCGTCGTTGACGGTGGCGGCCCAGTTGCGGGTGTGGTCGTGGGCGTACTGCCCGGTGGCGGCGGCCTTGGGCTCGTCGAGCAGCGGCAGGTTCAGTTCGCGCAGGTCCACGACCTCCGTGTCCACGCCGCGCTCGCGCATGATCCGGTCCACGACACCCGCGATCTGGTCCCCCACCCGGACGGGCCGCGTGCTGCCGATGATGATGAGTGCCTTCATGAGAAGTGTTCTTCCGTTCCCGGGCGTTTCCCGGCTCTTCCCAGATGAGGGTGTAGCGCACGTCGCGCGGCGGGCCGGCGCGTCGGTGGCCGGATAGAGGTCGAGGTCTCCCGAGGATGAGAGCTCCTACACACTCAGCCCGAAAGACCTCGACGTGCA